>JBKJTX010000336.1:0-32627 GCA_046590315.1 Ramlibacter sp.
CTGCTGAGCTGATGGTATGCAGGGCTGCGCGGATTGGGGGTAGCAAATTGTGAGGGCGGATGCAACTCGGCCCAGCGGCGTGCCGCCAATCACGGCCCAGCCGTTACGATGGGTCCGTGCAATTCCCGAACCACAACGGTAAACCTGTCGCGCACCCTCTCAGGCTGCGACTTCTCCTGCTCGCCGCCAGCGGACTGCTGCCGCTGGTGATAGTTTTGGGCTGGGGCCTGGATCATCTTGTGATGGAGCGGCGCAGCCAGTCAGAACGCTCGATGCTGGCCCTCTCGCGCGCCTTGGCGACGGCGATTGAAGCGGAATTGACATCAACCTCGGTTCTGCTCGAGCACATGGGCACTTCCGACGATCTTGAGCGGGCCGACTTCCGGGAGTTCTACAACGCCATGCAACGAACGGCGGAGCAGCTCCATTGGCGGCAGGCGACCCTGGCGGATTCCGAGGGACGGATTCTCTTTCGCACCACCGAGCCTTTTGGCGCGCCCGGCCTCCTGGTCATGGACATGGAGAGCATGCGGCGCATGATTCAGACGCAAGCTCCGGTCATCGGCCGCGTCGTCGATACGCCCAAACAGCCCTTAGGAGCCTTCGCAGTGCGAGTGCCGGTGATGCGCGGCGGCAAGCTCATTTATGTGCTTTCTGCGGTGTTGCCGACGACGAAGATTCAGAGCGTCCTCACGCGGCAGAGTATTCCCGAGGGTTCCGTGTCGACGGTGCTGGACCAGGCGGGCACCCGCGTCGCGCGATCGATGCCGGCTCCTCCCGGCAAGGCTTCGCCTTCGTTGCAGGCGATGCTACGTGAAGGGTTGCCCCAAGGCGTGGGCGTTGCGACGACCCTGGAAGGCAACCCCAGCTACACCGCCTACAGCCGGCTTCCGGAATCCGGCTGGGTCGTCGCGATCGGCACATCCGTTGCCAGTGCGCATGCGAGCCTCTATTCCTTGCTGCGAGCCGTCGGCGCGGGCTTGGCCGCATCGCTCGGGCTTTCGTTGCTGCTGGCATGGGTGGTGTCGCGGCGCATCCTGCAGCCGATCGATGACCTCAAAGCCGCCGCCGCCGCACTGGGACGCGGTGAGCCCCTCCATGTGCAGCCCCTGGGCATCGCGGAGCTTGACGAGGTCGGCCGTGCCATCAACGACGCGGCTGCAGATCGCGACCGCTCCGCCGCGCAGGTCAAGGATGCCTTGCGCATGGCCGCAGACGCCAACAGCAGCAAGGACCAGTTCCTTGCCGTGCTGGGGCATGAGCTGCGCAATCCGCTGGCGCCGATCGCGACGGCGGTGCAGGTGATGGAACTCAAAGGCGACGAAAAGACGGCGCAGGAGCGCCGGATCATCCAGCGGCAATTGGTGCACGTCACCCGCCTCGTGGACGATCTGCTCGACGTTTCGCGCATCACCAGCGGGCGGCTTGCCATTCGGCGCGAACCGGTGCGCCTCGCGGCTGTACTCACGCAAGTGGTCGAGACCATTCAGCAGTCGCTCTACCAACGTTCGCTCTCGCTGGAGCTGGGGCCCGGCGTCGACGGAGCCTGGGTCGCGGGCGACGAGGTGCGCCTCGCGCAGGTGTTTAACAATCTGCTGGTGAATGCGATCAAGTTCACGCCCACTCACGGCACGATCCGGGTCCAGGCGAAGTTGGAAGAGTCGGCGCTGCAGGTCGACGTGCAGGACACCGGCGCCGGGATCCCGGCAGCGGAACTGGGTCGCATATTCGAGCTGTTCTACCAGGCGCCGCAAAGCGTCGACCGCGCGCGCGGCGGGTTGGGGCTGGGGCTGCCGATCGTTCGCAGCCTGGTAGACATGCACGGCGGCAGCGTGCAGGCCTCAAGCGCCGGCGCTGGAGAAGGCAGCTGCTTTTCCGTGCGCCTGCCCGTGTGTGAAGCGCCGGGATCGGTCGAGCCGCTCAGGTCCACGCCGACCGCGCGCGGCGCGGGCAACGTTCTGGTGGTGGATGACAACGAAGACGCCGCCGACACGTGCGCCACGCTGCTGGAGATGTCGGGCTACACGGTCCGCGTGGCTTACGCGCCCGACGCCGCACTGGAGACGCTGCACGAGTTCAAGCCCGACGTGGCGATCCTGGACATCGGCCTGCCCGGGATGAGCGGCTACACGCTGGCAGGCTTGATGAAGAGCGACCCGATCAGTTACCGGGGCCGGCTCATCGCCCTCACCGGATATGGCCAGTCCGCCGACATGGCGGCCTCAAAGCGGGCCGGCTTCGACGCGCACCTTACCAAGCCTGTGAGTCCCGGCGACTTGCTCGATCTGGTGCAGAAAATGTCGCTCGCCCCCGCTGAACAGGCGCCCTAAGCGTAGTACGCCTCCACCTTTCCCTTCAATGTGATGAGCAGCGGGCGGCCCCGGCGGTCAACGGTCTTGCCAGCAGCGACCTTGATCCAGCCTTCGCTGATGCAGTACTCCTCGACGTCGTGGCGTTCCTTGCCATTGAAGCGGACGCCGATGTCACGTTCGAAGACGGCAGCCACGTGGTGGGGGCTGCGCGGATCGACCGCGAGGCGATCGGGCAGCGCGGGTGCCTCGGTTGCGGAAGTGGGCGCGGGGACGGGTGCAGGTTCGTTCATTACGGATATTTTCTCAGCTCTTGAGACGGTACCCGGTTCGGAAGATCCACGCTACGGCGGCCAGGCAGATCGCCAGGAAAAGCAGCGTCATGCCCAGGCTGATACCTACGCTCACATCCGACACGCCGTAAAAACTCCACCGGAAACCGCTGATGAGGTACACGACGGGGTTAAACAGGGTCACCTTCTGCCAGAACGAGGGCAGCATGTCGATCGAGTAGAAGGTTCCGCCCAAGAACGTCAGCGGCGTGATGATCAGGGTCGGAATGAACTGCAGCTTCTCGAAGCCGTCGGCCCAGATGCCGATGATGAATCCGAGCAGACTGAACGTGACTGCCGTGAGCACCAAAAACAGCAGCATCCAGCCCGGATGCATGATCTTCAAGGGCACGAACAGCGCAGCGGTCGCCAGAATGATGAGACCGAGCGCGATCGATTTGGTGGCCGCCGCGCCGACGTAGCTGATGACGATCTCCAGCGTGGAGATCGGGGCCGACAGCAGCTCGTAGATCGTCCCTGTGAATTTCGGGAAGTAGATGGCGAATGAGGCGTTGGAGATGCTTTGCGTGAGCAGGGAGAGCATCACCAGGCCAGGCACGATGAAGGCACCGTAGCTGACGCCGCCCACTTCGGGGATGCGCGATCCGATCGCCGAGCCGAACACCACGAAGTAGAGCGAAGTAGAAACCACCGGCGAGATGATGCTTTGCACCAGCGTGCGGAAGGTGCGCGCCATCTCAAACCGGTAGATAGCGCGAATGGCGGGCAGGTTCATTAAGCTTTTTCTTTCACCAGGCTGACGAAAATATCTTCGAGCGAGCTCTGGCTGGTCTTCAAATCCTTGAAGGCAATGCCGGCGGCGTCCAGCGCCTGCAGCACGGCGGCGATGCCGGATTGTTCGGCCTTGTCGTCGTAGGTGTAGGTCAACTCGAGGCCATCGGCCGTGAGCGCCAGTGGCTGCGCTGCCAGCGCGGGCGGCAGTTGCGCCAGTGGCTGCGCAAGTTGCAGGGTCAGCTGCTTCTTGCCGAGCTTGCGCATCAACTCCAGCTTGTCTTCGACCAGGATGATCTCTCCCTTGCTGATCACGCCGATGCGATCGGCCATCACCTCAGCCTCGTCGATGTAGTGTGTGGTGAGGATAATGGTGACGCCGGTCTCGCGCAGCGAGCGCACCAGCTGCCACATTTCCTGGCGCAGCGTCACGTCCACGCCGGCGGTGGGCTCGTCCAGAAACAGCAATTGCGGCTCGTGCGAGAGCGCCTTGGCAATCAGCAGGCGCCGCTTCATGCCGCCCGAGAGCGTGCGGATCGCGCTGTCTTTTTTGTCCCAGAGCGACAGCGCCTTGAGCACTTTCTCGATGTGTGCAGGGTTCGCTGGTTTGCCGAAAAGGCCACGGCTGAAAGACACGGTGTTCCAGACCGTTTCGAACGCTTCGGTCGTGAGCTCCTGCGGTACCAACCCGATCAGCGAACGCGCCGCGCGGTAGTCGGCGGCGATATCGTGGCCGTCCACCCGGACCTGTCCCTCGCTCGCATTGACGATGCCGCAAACGATGCTGATCAGCGTGGTCTTGCCCGCGCCGTTGGGACCCAGCAGCGCGAAAATCTCGCCGCGCTGGATCTCGAGGTTGATGTTCTGGAGGGCTTTGAAGCCGGTGGCGTAGGTCTTGGAAAGCCCCGCGACGGAGAGAATGGCATCCTGCATGTGGGCGCGACGATACCTGATTCCGCGGCCCGGCGCTGACCTCTGCGGATGGGCCGGCTTTGTGAAGAAGCGCACAAGAACCGCGTGCATAGTTCGCTGCAGGCCCCGCGCCGTCAGCGCACACTCGCTGGCATGGCCTTCGCAATCGCTGTTACCCGCTTCATGGATTTCGTCGAACTCGCTGTTCGCGGCCCCTGCTCCATGTCCAATTTCGTCGAGCTGGTGCGCACAGTGGAGATTGAAAGCCACCTTTGGTCCGACCGGAAGGTGTTGGTTGACCTGCGCGAGGTGGATGGCGCGCTTTCCGCGGACGAACAGTTGTTCCTGGGCGAGCTGGTGGCCCAGCATTTTCAGCACATTGACAAAGTGGCGTCGCTGGTGCCGGTGGGCCAGCTCACCCGCAACAGCGAAACTGCGGCACGGGGGACGGGCTTGCAACTGCGGGTATTCGAAAGCAAGGAGGCGGCACTCGATTGGTTGCGCGGCGAGAAGAAGGCGCAAAACCCGGTTGCAAGCGCGAAGATCTCGGCGTAGCGCGTCGCGCCGTCTGGCGCCGTGCTGGGCAGTTGACTGACAAGCAGTGCCCGCTTGTCCCCCTGAAATGGGTCATTACAAGGAGCAAACCATGACGCAACAAGCCATCATCCACGGCAATGTGTGCTTTCGCGCCGGCGACGGCATGATGGTGCCGATTCCGCCCGGCCCGGTCGAAATCGAGGTGGCCGACGACAGCGTCACGCTGGGCTGGACGTCGGAAGGCGACGCCGGTTCTACCGCCATCACGCGCGACGAATACGACCGCTATGTTAAGGAGGGCGCGATCCGCGTCCAGCAGGAGTAAGCCCGGGGGCGGGCGCGCCGACCGAGCGCATCGCGCACGCGGGTAGAACCTCAGCTGGGCTTGGCGTCGTTCGCGGCGTCGCGCAGGTTGCGCTCCGGGCCCTCGGGCATGGCGAAGTCCTTGATGGGCTGGGCCATTGCCTTGTCGCGCATCGTGAGCCGCTGCGACCAACGATGCCAGGACAAGTCTTCGTCGTCCCGGTCGTCGAAGCGCGCGCTCCAAACATCAGAAAGTGATTCGGGTGTGTCGCTTGACATTACAAATCTCCCTATATCAATCACAAGATGTTATGTGGGTTTTGCAAGACCGCGCGTAGGACTGCGGCGCTGCGAACGTCGGTTAATCTCGACGCATGAGTTCTGCGCCTCCCCCTGCAGCGCAAGACGATGCAGCCCCCGACCAGCCTCTCTGGCGTGTGTTCCTTGTGTTCCTCGGGCCGATGGTGGTCTCGAACATCCTGCAAGGCCTGTCGGGCACGATCAACAGCGTCTTTATCGGGCAGATGCTCGGCACCCGCGCGCTGGCCGCCGTGTCCGGCATGTTTCCTATCGTTTTTTTCTTCATCTCGCTGGTGATCGGCATCGGCGCTGGCGCTTCCGTGCTGATCGGGCAAGCCTGGGGCGCCCGCGAGCCGCACGAGGTGAAGGCCATCGCCGGCACCGCGCTCGGCCTCGGCCTGCTCTTGGGCCTGCTCATCGCGCTGTTCGGGGGCTACTTCACTACCGAGCTGCTGCACCTGCTCGGCACGCCCGCCGACGTGATGGCCGACGCAACGCTCTATGCCCGCACCATGATGCTGGCGATGCCCGGCCTCCTGGTGTTCATTCTCGCTACGCAGTTGATGCGCGGCGTGGGCGATACAGTCACACCCCTGCTCGCATTGGTCATTTCCACTAGCGTGTCGTGCGTCATGACGCCGGCGTTCATCCGCGGCTGGGGCGGGTTGCCGAAACTGGGCGTGCCCGGTGCCGCGGCCGCGTCGATCGTGGCTTTCATCGCCGCGCTGGCTTTCATCGCCATCTACATGCGCTGGCGCAAGCACCCGCTCGCACCCGATCGCGAACTGCTGGCGGCCCTACGAATCAACCCACGCCGGCTCAAGCTGGTGGTGCGCATCGGCCTTCCCACCGGTGTTCAGATGATCTCGATCTCTCTGGCGGAAATCGTTCTGCTGTCCCTTGTGAACGGCTTCGGCTCGGACGCCACGGCCGCTTACGGCGCCGTCAACCTGGTGGTGAACTACGTCCAGTTCCCCGCCCTGTCCATCTCCATCGCAGCCTCGATTCTGGGCGCGCAGGCCATCGGCGCCGGCCGCCCCGACCGGCTTGCCGCCATCACCCGAACCGGCCTCGTGTTGAACGTCGTCATCACTGGCTCGCTCGTCGTTGTCGGCTACCTGTTTTCGCGCCACCTGATCAGCTTGTTCATCACCAGCTCGCCGGTAGTGGAGTTGGCGCAGACCCTGCTGCACATCATGTTGTGGAGTTGCGTGGTGTTCGGGTTCTCGTCCGTGCTGGGCGGGGTGATGCGTTCGAGCGGCTCGGTGCTGGTACCTACGGCCATCACGATTTTCTGCATCGCGGCCATCGAAGTGCCGGCGGCCTGGGTTCTGAGCCACCGTTTTGGCATCAACGGGGTCTGGATGTCTTACCCGATTGCGTTTCTCGCCATGCTGCTGCTGCAAGCGGGCTACTACCAGCTGGTCTGGCGCAAAAAGAAGATCGAGCGCCTGGTCTGAGGCGCCTCGCTCGCTTGTCTCCAATGGCGCGAGAAAAACTGTGCCTCGTCCTACACGGTAGCGCCCCTCGCCTGCCTACGATGTCTTGAGTTTCTCCCGGTATCGGGCAAGGAGCCAAGATGCAGGACACCACCTTTCGCACGCTGTTGTACCGCTATTTCTTCTTTGGGTGGCTGTACAAGGACGTCAGCCGCGGCAACGTTTTCGAGCGCGCGGCGGCGTTGCGCTACAACAAGGAAAACGCCAACTGGCTGCTCACGTACATGCGGCGGTGGCTGTGGTGCGGCCTGGTGCTGTATGGCCTGGGTGGTCTGATGGAGTGGGTGCTGGAGTCGCCCGGTCTGTCGATCCTCTTTTACGTTCCGGGCGCACTCAGTGTGCCGGTCAATGCGGTGATCGGCGCCGCCTGGGTCGCCTTGAAAACTTTACCGGCGAGCTTCTGAGCGGAGAGCTCACTCGCCAAGCGGGCGAGTCAAGTACACCAGCTCACGGCCTGGATGGGCAGCGCGCGCGGGCATGAAGATCGTGCAGCCCTTGCAGGGCGAGCGGATCTCCTCGGGGCCATCGGTGGCGATCAGCTCACCTTCCGCAAACGTTTCCATACCCACCACGGGTCGCACAAAGCGCATCGCGTCCGTCTTGATGACGGGCGTGTCCAGCAGCTCGAAGCGCCGGGCCTTGGGTGGCAACGGCTCGGCCGGATCGCGATCGAGCAAACCGAAATGTTCGAGGAAGCGGCGCGTGACGTCGGTCGCGAGGTCGGCGCTCGCTTGTAGAAAGAGCTGGCCGCACTCGACCACCAGCGCAACGCCGTCGCCTTCCGGCTCGCCGTGGCGGCCATGCTGCATCAAAGGCGCGCCGGTGCGCATGCCGCCGGGCATCACCAGGTGGATCTCGGGCCGCCCGATTGCCGCGGCCGCTGCCGCATTGCGTGCATAGGCTGGATAGACCCAGAAAGGCTCGACCGGCTGCGCTGTGGAGTGGATGTCGAGGATGTGGTCGGCGACCTCGACGGCGGGCCGCATCGCGCGGGCGCGGCGCAGCTCGGGGCTGTCTTCGCTCCCCTCCAACCATTCGCGCGACCAAATGCGATTGAAATTGTGCACCAGCATGCGGCTCTCGAACGGGTCTTGCGGATCGAACGATTCGTATGCCTCGACGTTGGCGAAGCTGATCGTGAGGGTGCCGATCTTCGGCCGCACGCCGGTGTCCAGCAGGTGCGCCGCCGCGACCATGCCGCAGAACTCGTTGCCGTGCGTCAATGCATTGATCAACACGTGCGGCCCGGTCTTTCCTGACCCGAAGCGATGCACATAGTCGATGCCGACGTTGCCTCGTCGATAAGCGGAAAGATCGCGTGGTAGAACTTCAAAATTAGTGACTGCCGTGCTCATGCTTCTTTCCTGGGAAAATTACTACGCCGTGGAGCGTATGCGTGCAATGGGTGCGTGTGTAAGGGCTAACGATTTGTTACGATCAGGGGACGCCCCGCCTTCAGTGTTAAGGAAAATTCGTATGAGCTTCTTCGCCCGACTGTTCGGTTTGAGACGGACGCCCGCCGGAGGGCCGGCGTCGAGCCCGCATTCGCAACTGGCCACGGTGCAATCCGCCATCGCGAGCCCCACGCAAAGTGCAGCCCGTCGCGAGCTGCTTCGCGTCGTCCTTCGCGACACGATGATGCGCCACGGCATCCCCGGCGCCTGGATGAACAGCGAAGTGTTGGCCTCGACTTCGCGCAATGGCGCTGCGCGCGGGGTGCATTGGCGTCTCGTCATCGTCCATTGGGACCCGCGGCTGCTTCAGCACGGCGTCGCGTTTCAGCAGAGCCTGATCAAGCGTGTGACGACATTCGATCCGATGGTGTCGGGCTGGCTGACGGGCATCTCGTGGCAGTTCGCATTGCCGGACGAATCGGTGTGTCCGGCCATGCCGCACCCAGGGCTGTGGACCACCGACCCGAACGGCGCGCCACCTGCGCCCCCCCGCGTTGTTATCGGGGGCGGCACAGGTGACGTGATCGCCGGCCCGGTCCGTATCGCCGATACCTCCGCGCGTCCTGCCAAAGCCGCGCCCGAAACAGCCAGGGCCGACCTCGAGCAGCTCCTTGCTGCGCGCGATGCCGACTTCGCTCGCCCCAAGGGACAACCGGGCCTCGACGTGACGCAGCGGATATGGCTGGGGACTGAGCCGGCGCCGCTCTAAAGAAGCTCTGAGTAGCGCCGGCGTGCCTTAACATCGCGCCATGAGGTCCCCATCCGGCGGGACCCGTCATTCGAGGAGACCCCCATGGCCAAAGGCGAACAGCGCAGCAACAAGATGGCGAAGAAACCCAAGAAGGACAATTCGCCGCCCAAGCCCGGTACGTCGGACCGCCCCACCCCTCCGATGACCACGGTAATGCCGCGCGGAAAAATCAAGATCAAGTAGGCGACATTGCCGAAAAAGGCGGGCCACCGCGCATCGCTTCTCGAAGACGTACGCGGCGGAGTGCGCCTGACCATCGACGCCGTCCAGGGCGTAACGAGCATCGTGGAGGCTATGCATTCACGCATAGCGCGGCTATCGCCGCCGGTGGGCCCGGATGCCGATGTGCCGGCGCGCGGCATCTCGGGATTCGTCTACCGCAGTATCCGGGGCACGACTGCGCTCGTAGGCAAAGGGCTGGACGGCGGACTGGGCAGCATCGATGCACTGCTGCGCAAGAAGGCCGTCGAATTACCACCAGGCGCGTCGGACGTCCAGCGCGAGGCGATCGTGTCCGCGCTGAATGGCGTGCTGGGCGATCACCTCGAGCGCAGTGGCAATCCGCTGGCAACCACGATGCAATTGCTCCCAACGGGCAAGCCGGGACAGCATGTCCTGCTGTTGATTCACGGCTTGTGCATGAACGAGCAGCAGTGGCTGCGCAGCGGCCATGACCATGGGGCCGCGCTGGCCGGCGCGTTGGGGCTCTACGCCGTCTACGCGCGCTACAACTCGGGCCGCCATATTTCAACCAATGGGCTGGAACTCGCGCAGCAACTCGAAGTGGCGCTGCATGGCTCGCCCGTTCCGGTAGAGAGCGTTTCCATCATCGGCCACAGCATGGGCGGCCTCGTTGCGCGCAGCGCGCTGCACCAGGCGCAGCAAGCCGGCATGGCATGGCCTGCGCGCGTGCGGCATCTGGTGTTCCTCGGCACCCCTCACCACGGTGCGCCGCTGGAGCGGGGCGGCAATTGGCTGCATCTGGCGCTTGGCATCAGCCCCTATGTCGCGCCCTTCGCACGGCTGTCGGGCCTGCGCAGCGAAGGCATTACCGACCTGCGTCACGGCAATCTCCTGCAGGCCGACTGGAAGGACGGCCGCTTTGGACAGCGCGACCAGCGCACCAGCGCTCCCTTGCCCGCCGGCACGGCGTGCTACGCCGTTGCGGGAACGCTGGGCCGAAAGGACGACCATCGGCTGGGAGACGGACTGGTACCTGTCGCAAGCGCCCTGGGCCACCACGCCAAGCCCACCCGCAATCTTCGGATCCCGGCATCGCGAACCTACGTTGCACGGGGCGTCAATCACCTCGATTTGCTGGGCGACCTGGAGGTTTACCGCAAGCTGCGGGCCTGGCTATCTTGATCCACTAACCGATCACGTTGGGCAGGATGTCCACCACCAAGTGGATGCCCTTGGACACCAGCAAAATGTCTTCACCGGCGCGCAGGTACTCGTAGCCTTGGGGCGCGGCCGGCAATTGCGACAGCAGCGCTTCAGGCAAGGGATAGGTCGCCACGGCTTTTTGCAACGACTGGCCCACCGCCCAATACTTGCCTTCGACCGGCGCCTTGCAGATCTTGCCGGCGCGTTCCAGCCCGTCCGGGCAGTCCTTGGCCTTGGCGTAGCGCTGCACGAAGTACTTGCGCGCAACCTGCTTGTGCTGCTCGTTGAAAAAGCCGCCAATCTTTACGCCGTAGCCCATCACTCCTGCGGAAGGAGTGGGCGCCGCGGCCTGCGCGGACGCCGCCTGCGCAGGCGGCGCCGGCTGTTTAGTTTGCGTCGCAGCGCTCGCATTGATTGCGAACCCCACGGTGAATGCGACGGCTGTGATGAGCGCGCGCTGTGCCGAATCCTTTTGAGACCTCATGCTTGATACTCCGCTCTGGTAGACGAGAGCACCACTGTCTGTCGCTGCGGCGTTGCAAGCTGTAGGACAGGACCAAGAAAAAAGCGCCCTACGGGCGCTTTTTCAAACTCAACAGAAAACTCAGCTTAGAAACTAGCTGGGGCGAGCTCAGCCGAACACGTTGAGGATGATGTCAACGATCAGGTTGCTCTGGTTGCGCACCAGCACGATATCGCCGCCCACACGTGAGTAGTGGTAGCCATAGGGAGCGGGCGGGAGTTGCATCAACACGGGCTGCGGCACCGAATACACGGTAACACCGCGCGGAATCGGCTGGCCCACATCCCACTTGCGCGCTTGTCCGGGCGGGAGACAACCGTTGTTCTTCTTGGCCAGGCCCGGAGGGCAGCGGCGGCCGTCGCCGTATTGCGTCGTGTAGTACTGGTGCACATAAGTGCGGTGCTGGTCGTTGAAGTAGGCGCCCTGGCGGATTTCTTTACGCTCGCGCTTGTCGGCGTGCTTTTGCGCCTTTCGCTGCTCTTTGTACTCGTGCTTTTCAGCTTTTTCTTCCTGCTTGTCGTGCCCCTTGCCGTTGTCCTTGTCCTTGGCGAACACCGGCACGGCAATGAACGCAGAGGCGATGGCCAACGCGGCGATGCGTGGGATGAGGTTAAATCGGGTCATGGTTTGCTCCTTCAAGCTACTTGATATTGCTCAACGGTTAGGCTGACTGAGCTGTTGACCGTGGCATGTAGGACGGGGCCGCAATTGCGGCCCCGTTTGTCGGAAAATGAGCCGCGTTCAGCGGCGCGTGGAAGGCGGCGGCCCCGCGCGACCGGCAATATGGCGGAACGTGATGCGGCCCTTGGTCAGGTCGTAGGGCGACATCTCCAGCGAAACGTTATCACCCGCAATGATGCGGATGTGGTGCTTGCGCATTTTGCCGCCGGTATAGCAGATGACCTGGTGTCCGTTTTCAAGCGTCACGCGAAAGCGCGAGTCGGGCAACACTTCGTCCACATGCCCCTTCATTTCGATCAATTCTTCCTTGGCCATGGTGTGACTCCTGTGCTGTAGGTTAAACGAGTGCCAAGGCGCTGCCTTGGTGGCTTGGACCGCGTGTCGAGATCCACTGCAGGCCCTCGGTCGTGGCGTAGCCGACGGCTTCAAGATGACTGCGGAAAAGGCGCGTCAGGCGCAAAACGCGGTCGTGCGTGCTGCTGCCAGAGCCGGAGCGGATCGAGACGGAGCAGGCATACCAGCCATTGGCCAGCAGCTTGGTAAGGGGCGAGATCAGGTATTTGCCGACGGTAATATTGTCTTTGGGATTCATTTGTTTTTAGGCTTGCGGCCGCAACATTGCGACCGCGCGATAAGTCATTGGAAGCCCGCATAGGCGGGCCGGCGCATTTTCGAACCCGGTGGCATGACCTCGCAAGGAGGGCCGGGGCTGCGTCGGTGAGGCTGGCTTGCTGGGCCGGCGCTGGGGGCTTTGGGGTGCCCTCGGAGGACGCGTGCGCAGTGGGGGTCTGGCGAGCCTGGCGAAGAGTTCTTTTATGGCGCGCTCGTATCGCCTGCGCAATCGAAGTGCCTATTGTAGCCGTAACCGACCTTCAACGCAGGATTAGACGGCAGCCAGGGCCGGCGCGATCGCAGCCTGGGTCAGACCCAGGCGCTCGGAGGAGACGTATTGCTGACGGTAGACCTCGAACGGAATGGTGTCCGCTGCTTCGATGGCCTTTTGGTCCTGAATCGACTGCTCGCTCTCGCCGGCGAACCTCGCTTGCTGCGTTCCTGTGAAGGGGAGTGCGAGCAACTTGGCCTTGGCCTGCCGGGATTGCGCCCGTGTGAACGCGATGAAAGAGTTGGCGAAGTCACTGTCCATGACTGCCAGCACGCGGGCTGAGGGTAGCAAGTCGGGCTGTTCCACCAGCGCTAGCGCCGAGCGCAATGCATCGCTGTAGTCGGTGCTTTGGTGCGCCGCGTCCAGCGATGCGGCAATCGGCCCAAACGCTTGCAGCAGTTCGCTCGCCCATTCGGTAAGCTTCACGTCGCCCTGCCCGCCCTCCAGAACCAGGCCGGGCTCGCGCCCGAACGCGGCAGTCTTGTGCTGGTTGCGGCCCAACGCCGCAATTTCCGCGGGTGTATCCGGCGGACTCTCGGACAGCAGGCAATGCAAGAGGAAGATGTCCAGAAAGCGGATGTTTTGCGCGGTGATGCCGATCGGAACGAACGGGTTCAGGTCAAGCAATCGCACCTCGACATATTCAACGCCTCGTTCACGCAAGGCGTGCAGCGGGCGCTCGCCGGGACGGATCACGCGCTTGGGACGGATCGTGCCGTAGAACTCGTTCTCGATTTGCAGCAGGCTGGTCGCGAGTTGGTTGTATTCCCCGCCAGGATTCATGATGCCAACGGCTTCATATGCGGGATACGGGCGTGTGAGCGCTTCCTGCAACGACGCGGCGTAGCCCTCGAGGCCGTTGTAGCTCACGGCCAGGCTGGTCTGCGCTTCACTCTGGTAGCCCAGGCGCCCCATGCGCAGCGAGGTGCCGTAGGGCATGTACATGGTGCCGTCTGCCAGTGTTTGCAGCGCGTGCTCGCGCCCGGCGACGAAGCTCGAACAGACCGCCGGCGAGGCACCGAACAGGTAGAGCAACAAGAAAGCGTGACGGCGGAAGTTGCGGATCAAACCGAAGTAGTCTTCGCTCGCCACATCGGGCATCGACCAGTTGTAGTGGATGCCCGAGATGGTCTGCATGCGACGGCCGTAGCGATGCGCGAGCCCCATGCGGTAAACACTCTTGGCGCGCCCGACGTTAGAAGAACCAAAACGCCCGATCGGGATGTTCTCGTCCGCTGGCAAATTACACGGCATGCTGGAGACCCACAGCATCTCGTCGCCCAAAGCGCGGTACGTGAACTGGTGGACCTGCATCAGCTCTTCGAGGCAGGTCTCGGGCGCGGCATGGACGCCGGTGATCAGCTCCAGCTGGGCTTCGCTGTAGTCGGTGGTGATGTGCGGGTGCGTGAGGGGAGAACCCAGCGCCTGCGGGTGCGGCGTCATGGCAAGGCCGCTTTCGGCAGTCGCGCGCAGGCTTTCCTTCTCGATGCCGCGGCGTATGCCCTTCAGCCTTGGGGCAGGAAGGGCAGCGAGGCGCGCGTGCAGGTTGCTCATGTCGACAAAGGCCTGGGGTGTCATGGAATGGCCGGAAGTTAGCACGCCTGCGAAATTCATGCTTAGCCCATGACAAAGCCGAGTCTGCTAAGAAAAAGCTAGGTCACTGCCTCTAGGAAAAGCGTTGGCTTTAGGTCGTGCGCACTAGGCGAGCCGGACACAATGGCTTCATCAACCCAACAAAGAGAGCTTCCTTCCATGGACAACAGCAAGAACTTCGCAAGCACCGCCGCCACCTTGGTTGCCGGCTTCGGCACCGGCGCCCACCGCGTCATCGGCCTCTACCGTGACGGCGGCGAGCGCCTGATCGAGTCATTGGAGCAGCGCTGGAAGGCAGCGCTTAAGCAAAGCACGCCCAAACTCACCCCCGAAACGTCCAAGAACGCGGCGCATGCCCAACAGGTGTTCAGCGGCTACTGCGCCAAGGGCCTGGTCCTGTCTGCCGATGGCGCCGAAGTGGTGGTCGATACGATCGTCGGCACCATGGTGGCGGCGCTCGAGCGCGCCGCCGCATCCAAACCAGCCTACGCGCAAAAGCGCTGAGGCAATTCGGGGAGCGGGTGGCAAAATGAGAGCCTTCATCCGAAAGAGGAGACAAGATGGCGCTGACCGTCAATATCGACCTGGGCTATGAATTCGAGGTCAACGCCAAGGCTGCCGAGGTGTTCGAGGTGCTGGCAGACGTACCGGCTTCCGCGTCCCACTTCCCGAAGGTCGACAAATTGACCGACCTTGGCGATGGCGTCTACAAGTGGGAGATGGAGAAGGTGGGCACCGCGCAGGTGAACATCCAGACCGTCTATGCCAGCAAATACACCAGCAACAAGGCCAAGGGCCTGGTGACGTGGACGCCCGTCAAAGGTGTCGGCAACGCGCTGGTCAGCGGCCACTGGAAGATCAAGGACAACAAGAAATCCACCGGCATCGAGCTCAAGATCGAAGGCGAAATCACCCTCCCCTTGCCCGGCCTCATGAAGATGGTGGTTGCGCCCGTGGTCGAGAGCGAATTCGAAAAGCTCGTCGAGAAGTACATCGCGAACTTGATCAAGCGTTTCGGCGGCGAAATCTGAACCGCCGGTCCGACGGTGGCACCCTAGGTCCCTAGGGCTTCGCGAGCACCTTCACGAGCCATCGACTCAGGTCCTGAATCTCCTGCATGCACACAGAGTGCGCCATGGGGTACTCGTGCCATTCCACGTCATGCCCGAGACCGCGCAGCACGTCGAGTGAAGCTTTGGCCCGCCCAATGTCGACCATCCCGTCTTGCCGGCCGTGACCCATGAAGATCGGCGTGATCGCGTTAGCGTCGCTGCGCTCGGCGGCCGTGGTGGCGGCAAGTGGCAAGTAACCCGACAAGCCCACGATTCCGGCAAGCCGCTCTTTATGACGCAGGCCCGTCAGCAAGGCCATGGCGCAGCCCTGCGAGAAACCCGCCAGCACGATTCGGTGCGCCGGGATGCCCCGCACCTTCTCGCGCGCCAGCAATTCCTCGACCGCGGCCAGTGAACTGCGCAGCCCCGCCTCGTCCTCCCGCTTCACAAGGTCGGCGCCCAAGATGTCGTACCAGGCGCGCATGCGCATGCCGTTGTTGATGCTCACCGGGATCATCGGCGCATGTGGGAACACGAACCGTACGGGACCGACAGCGGCGAGCTCCAGCTCCTGTGCGATCGGGACGAAGTCGTTGCCGTCCGCCCCGAGCCCATGCAGCACGACGACGGTCGCACCAGGCTGCGGTGCGGTCTCGATTTCTATGGTTTCAAGCGCTGCCATCACTTTTCTCTCCTATAGCGGGGCAGCATACCGCGATGGCCGCGAAGCGGACGAGACATGAGCGCCGCCGGGCCGCCCCAAGGCGCCCTCGGGGGGCAGCGTAGCGTTAGCAAGCGTGGGGGTCGACATGTCCGACACGCGCCGGGACTTTTTCCTACAGGAACGCACCGAGGGTGCGCCCACACTGAATCAACCCCGAAAGGATCTGCTCATGTTTGTAGAAGTGAATACCGGCAATGGCTTGGAGAACAAAGACACCTTGGAGCGTTGGGCGACCGACCAACTCAATATGACGCTGGCGCGCTTCAAGCAAGACATCACGCGGGTGCAGGTCCAACTACAGGATGAAAACAGCGGGAAGAAAGGCGCGGCCGACAAACGTTGCATGCTCGAAGCACGCCTGACGGGCTACGCGCCCATAGCGGTGCAGCACCACGGCGAAACGCAGGACGACGCATTTCGCGGCGCCACGCAAAAACTGATCCACGCGCTCGACCATGCGCTCGGCAAGCTGGATCGCCATCAGCATCGCGACCGCGAAACTATCCGCAAAGACGCAATCTAAGTAGCGCGGCTTCAATTGGCAGGCAGGTCGGGCACCCGGCGCACCGGGCCGTGGTAGCCCATCGCAGCCGCATCGCTCGCGCCCGGGCCTGTGAACGCCTTGTCGTCACTCATCTCCAAGCTGGCGCAAGCCGTCATCAGTAACGCGATACTGGTCAAAATAATCAATCTCATGACGCGCTCCCATCGAATCAAGGTTCATTACCCTCCGGCCCGGGCCGTTGCAGTGTAGGAACGAGCCCCCGCCTGGGGTCGGCGCAGGCGCGCGTGCCTTGCAGTCGGTTTTTTGTAGCTTTTTGTGACCCCCGCGCGCCGCCAGCTGCCGCGCAGCAACCAGGACTCACACAAGCGGCATGCCCTCGCGTATATTGACTCGCGCGCCTTGGTGGGTTTTCGATGCCGCCGGCGCCTAGTGACTCAACCCCATCCAAGGAGCCAAAGATGAGTTCAACAATGAAGAAGATGACCTGCCGCGCGTTGGTCGTGTCCCTGCTGGCCCTGTCGTTCCAGACAGCCAATGCGGGAATGATCGGCGCCGACCAGGCGGCCGCAGCTGGTGCCGCGCAAAGCGATCGAGGCCTGGTGATGAGCGTGCTCAGCCGCGCCGAAACGACGGCGCAGCTGCAGGCCCAGGGCATCGATCCGCAAGCCGCGCGCGCGCGCGTCGCCGCGATGACCGACCAGGAAGTGCACGCGCTGGCGCAAGACATTCAGACGGCACCTGCAGGCGCGCTCTCCAGCGCCGGTTGGCTCGCAGTGGTTCTGGTGGCCGGCCTGATCTGGTACTTCGCGTACCGCAAGTGATCTCCATGCATTTGCAACTCGCGCCAGCCCCATGAGCGGATCGCGAGCCCAAGCCCGCCTGTGCGCGGGCTTTTTTTATTGCGTGCTGGCGGGCTTGCTCGCCGGTTGTGCCCAGCTCGTCCCGCAAACCTATGCGTTGCGCACTGAGTGGCCGGAAGGCGTTGCACGCACGGTCGAACTGAAATCGGTGCCCTTCTTCCCGCAGGAAGACTACCAGTGCGGGCCCGCGGCCCTGGCCACCGCCCTGACGTACAGCGGCGTGGCAGTTTCGCCGGAACCGCTGGTGAGCCAGGTCTACCTGCCGTCGCGCAAGGGCAGCCTTCAACTGGAAATGATGGCGGCGCCGCGCCGATACGGGCGCATCTCCTATCAGCTTGCTCCCCGCTATGGCGACATGCTGCGCGAAGTCGCCGCGGGCAATCCAGTGGTGGTGCTGCAAGACGTCGGGCCAATGTTCACCCAATGGCACTACGCTGTTATTAATGGCTTCGACTACCCCTCGGGTACCCTTTACCTGCGCTCGGGCACCGAGGCACGGCGCGAGATGCCGTTCACGGCTTTCGAGCGCGAATGGATGAAGAGCGGTTACTGGGCGATGGTCGTGTCGCCTCCCGACCGCATTCCTGTCACCGCGACCGAAGATGGCTGGATGAGCGCCGTGCTCGCGATGGCGCGCACCGGCAGTGCGGAGGCGGTCACCCAGGCCTATGCTGCGGCGCTCAAGCGCTGGCCCGACAATCTGCCCGCGGCCATCGGATTGGCGAACCAATACAACGCGCGAACCGCGCATGCCGAGGCTGTGACGGTGCTGCGCGCCGCGCAGAAGCGGCATCCGGAATCGGTGATTGTCATCAACAACCTGGCGCAGGCTTTGTCCGACCAGGGGCGCCACGCCGAAGCGCTCGCGCAGATCGATAAGGCCACCGATGCCCAAAGCCCGTTCGCGTCGGAGGTGCGTAGCACGCGCCAGCTCATCTTGCAACGCATGGCGCAGCAAAAGGCCGGCGCCCGTCGTTAGCGGCGCCGGCCCTTTGTCCCACCCTTAAGTGGGACTGTACCGGAGCAATTAGTTGCGGTCGCGGCGAGCCCGCATCGGCGCAACCTGTTCGACCGGCGCAGGGCCAGCGCCCATGGCGACGGTCTGCGGCGCCGGCTCGGGTCGTGCGACAGCCACCGGTTCCGGAGCCGGGGCAGGCGCGGCGGCTACCGGCTCGGCCGGAGCAACGGCAACGGGCTGGGGCTGCGGCGTGATCGTGGCAGTGCGCATTTCGCCCGGCCACGTCAGCACGCCGGTCTCGCCCATCGGCGTGACGTGCGTGCTTTGCTGGCCCGCAGCGATGGGGTGATTGGCGATCCGGGCGTCCGGCGGCTGGCCTTGTGCGATCGCGACACCGAGCACGGCGACGGCGGATACGCCGGCGGCGAGGCCCGCAAGTTTGGTGAATGCACTCATGATGAAACTCCTTGAATGTTGATCTTGAATCGAAACGCCAGCATGGGTGCCAGCTGCTTTCAGACTAATGCTCGTCAGCCCAGGCAGCGTCAGGGCTGGTCCTCGATGCCTGTGGGACTGGACCTGTGAGGCTTGCCGCCTGAGGCTGACGCAGCTCATCGTTGCCGAGGCCACGGCTCTGCTACTCTTGCACCATGGAGATGAACCCCGTGCCATCCGAAAGCCCGATCCGCGACTCGGCGAGCGTCGTCATGCTGCGCGACGGTTCGACCGGCCTGGAAGTATTTTTGCTCAAGCGACACGGCCTGTCGGATGTGCTGGGGGGCGCGTACGTTTTCCCCGGCGGCAAGGTAGATGCCGAGGACGCGCTGATGGATCTGGCCGAGCATGCCGACATGCCGGCGCACGAAATGCGCGCCGCGCTGCATGAAGACGAGCGCGACGAAGCTTCGGCCGCGGCCCTTTACGTGGCGGCGTTGCGCGAAGCATTTGAAGAGACGGGCGTGCTGTTCACACACGGCGCTGGAGCGGCCGAAGCACAACAAGCGTGGGAGTTGTTGCGCGAGGGGCGCGCCTTCGACGAAGTGCTGGCGTTGATGCGCCAGCGTTTGCAAGCACGCAGCCTGCAACCGTGGTCGCGCTGGATTACGCCGGCTGTGGGGGGCGTGATGCGCAAGCGCTTCGACACCCGCTTCTTCCTCGCCGCCATGCCCGATGGCCAAACCGCTACGCACGACAATCATGAAGCGACGGAGAGCATCTGGCTCACTCCCCGGACGGCACTGCAGCAGTACTGGGACCGCGAGATCGAACTCGCGCCGCCGCAGATCATGAGCTTGGCCCATCTGGCGCGCCACCCGTCCACATCCAGTGCCCTGGCTGAAGCGCGTTTGCGCAAGCCGCCTGTGGTGCGGCCCGAGCCGTTCGAGCTGGACGGCGCACGGGTCATCTGCTATCCGGGCGACGAACGGCACTCGCAGCAAGTGCGTGCGTTGCCCGGCCCGACCCGGCTACATCACCGCGGCGGGCGCTTCGAGCCGGCCGATGGCTTCGAGGGCCTTTTTCTCGACGCCTGAGCGGCCTGCTGCCGCGTCCGACTCTTTCCGGTGCTTGCGGACTACAACATCGCCGCCACCGGGGGGTGTACCCTGACTAGACCACAGCCGGGAGACGTTTATGAATCCGCTCTTCGTTCGCTTGTTCATGGTTGCGATGGCATTCGCGGCGTCTTCGGCGTTGCGTGCCCATGCCGCGACACCCTCCGAAGCGGATGCGATGCAGGTGCGAGGCGTTATCGCAGCGCAGATCGCAGCCTTTGCAGAAGACGACGCGGAAAGGGCATTCGAGGCGGCCACGCCGGCGGTTCGTGCGGCTATCGGCAGTTCGGGCCGGTTCCTCGCGATGGTGCGTGGGGCCTACCCGATGGTCTACCGCCCCCACTCCTTCACCTTCCACAAGCCACAGGAAGACGAAGGCAGCGTGCTCCAGCTGGTGGAGATCAAAGACAACCGTTCAAAGTCGTGGCTCGCGCTCTTCGCGCTTGAAAAACAACCCGACGCCACGTGGCGCATCAGTGGTTGCGTCGTAGCTGAAAACAAGTGGAAGTCAGTCTGAGCGCTCGCGCTGTTCGCTGACCGAAGCGAGTCCGCGCAGCACCGAGGCCACTGTGGCATGGAATACTCTTGCCACCATCTGCCACAGACTCTTTGAGCCTCATGAATAAATTCAACGAACTTCGCCACGCAGCGGTCGCCATTGATGGCGGCATCGCGACCGTCGTCATTCGGGAGGCGGGCAGCCTGAACATTTTGAGTTCCCCAGTGATCGCGGACCTGCGAGTGGTCGTCGAGGAGCTCAGTACGCGGGACGATCTCCGGGTCGTGGTCTTGCGAGGAACGGGTGACAAGGCCTTTGTCGCCGGAGCGGACATCAAGGAGATGAGCCTGCTAACGCCAGAGTCGGCACGGACCTTTATCGATGGCCTGCGCAGACTCTGCGAAGCAATCCGGCACTGCCCGGTTCCTGTGATTGCCCGTCTGCCCGGATGGGCCCTTGGCGCCGGCCTGGAGCTTGCCACTGCCTGCGACCTGCGTGTGGCGTCCACCCGTGCGCAGTTTGGGATGCCAGAGGTCAAGGTGGGGATTCCGTCCATCATTCATGCAGCGCTCCTGCCCCGACTTATCGGCCAGGCCCGCGCTAGCTGGCTGCTCCTCACCGGCGACAACATAGACGCCGCCCAGGCGCTCTCCTGGGGTTTGGTGGATGTGGTCGTTCCGCCAGAACGGTTGGACGACGAAGTCGATCGAGCGGCCAACAAGTTCGCGGCGCTCGCTGGCAGTGCGCTGCGCCAGCAAAAGCGCCTGTTGCGGCAATGGCAGGAGACCGACCTCAATTCAGCGATTCTGCAGGGAGTCGAAGAGTTCGCGTCGGCCATTGCGACTGGGGAGCCTGCGACATTCATGGCGGCCTTTCTCGCCACCAAAAATCATTGAGCTGAGTTGGCCAAGAAGCGTTAACAGGGCAAGCCCTGCTCCTTAGCCGGGGATTCGCACCGGCAGCGCGCTGAAGCCGCGCACGAAAGCCGAGGGCACGCGCACCGGCGGCCCCACCACCTCGATGACAGGAAAGCGCGGCAGCAGCTCTTCCCACAGGATACGAAGCTGCAGTTCGGCGAGGCGGTTGCCCACGCAGCGGTGAATGCCGAAGCCGAAGGACAGATGTTGGCGCGGCCGCTTGCGGTCGACAATGAAGCGGTCAGGCGATTCGATCGCGGTTTCGTCACGGTTGCCGGACAGGTACCACATCGCGACTTTGTCGCCCCGGCGAATCAACTTGCCGCCGAGTTCGGTGTCCTGGAGCGCGGTTCGGCGCATGTGCGCAAGCGGCGTCTGCCAGCGAATGATCTCGGGCACCAGGCTTTCTACCAACGCCGGGTTGGCTCGCAGCTTGGCGAGCTCCTCGGGGTGTTCGTGAAGCGCCAGCAGCCCGCCCGTCATGGAATTGCGCGTGGTGTCGTTGCCACCGACGATCAAGAGCACGAGGTTGCCCATGTACTCGCGCGGGCTCATGTCGCGCGTGGCGGCACCATGCGCCAACATCGATACCAGGTCGCCGGTTGGCGGGGCGTTCACCCTCTGGTTCCACAGCCGCGTGAAGTACTCGAGCATCTTGCCGAGCTCCTGCATGCGCGCCTCGGGGTCGAGCGCATCGGGGTTGATTTGCTTGTTCATAGTGGCCACGTCGGACCACCAGGTGAGGAGTTTGCGGTCTTCCAACGGGAAGTCGAACAGCGTCGCCAGCATGAAGGTGGTGAGCTCAATCGACACGCGGTCCACCCAGTTGAAGGTTTCGTTGCGCGGCAGCGCATCGAGCACGCTGCAGGTCCGCTCGCGGATCAGCGACTCCATCTTCGCCAGATTGGGCGGCGCCACGATCGGCTGCACCGCTTTGCGTTGCTCGTCATGGCGCGGCGGATCCATCGCAATGAACATGGGCAGTTTCTCGCTTTCCGGCGCATCCGTCAGGGTGATGCCGCCGAGCGACCAGTCAGACGAGAAGATGTCGTGATGGGTGTCCACGTTCATGATGTCCGCGTAGCGCGTGACCGACCAATAGGCCCCGAACACCGGATGTTCACTGCGGTGCACCGGGTCGTCGCGGCGCAGCCGTGCGAAGTAGTGGCCGACGGTGTCGTCCAGGAAATATTCCACGTTGGCCGGATCGATCTGGTCCAGTGGCATCGACTCGGCGCGCTCGCGCGCGGCGGCCTGCACGTCGGCTGTTAAAAGAGTATTCATGGTGTGTGCCCTATTCTGTTCAGTGCTGACCTTCGGGCATGCGCACGACCAGCCCCTCGTGTTCATCGCCCAGGCAGATTTGGCAAGCCAGGCGTGAGCTGTCCCGCAGCTCGGCCGCGAAGTTGAGCATGTCCGCTTCCCGCGGAGTGCGCCCGCCGACGCGCCCGAGCCATTCGGGCTCCACAAACACGTGGCAGGTAGCGCAGGCACACTGCCCGCCGCAGTCGCCGTCGATGCCGGGCACGTCGTTGTCCACGGCGGCGCGCATGAGAGTGGTGCCGCCGGGTGCGCTCACGCGATACTCGCGGCCGTTAAAGGTGATGAAGGTGATCTGGGGCATGCGGGAGCGTGTGGGCTGTGTGGAGTGGCGAGCGACATTCTTCGCCTCGAAGGTCGCGCGCGAGTGTCGCCGCCGGGACCCACCCCAGGGATAGCGTCGCCACTCGCCAGCCAACCAGCAGAGCAGTACCTGAAGCTCTTGCTCTGAATTGCTTGTCGTTCCGGCAAAAGAGCGGGTAGCATCCATCGCTTGGCATTTGCAAAACACAGTTCTGCCTAGCAGAACATCAGGAGACAGACTTGGATTTTTCCTACTCCCCGAAAACCGAGGAAGTGCAAAAGCGCGTCATGGCTTTTGTGCGCGAGAACGTGAAGCCGGCCGAGGCCGAGTTCAAGCGCGAGATGAATGCTTTTCGCGCGGAGGGCAATCCCTGGCGGGGCACGCCGGCGATGGAAAACCTCAAGGAAAAGGCCCGTGCTGCGGGCCTTTGGAACATGTTCCTGCCGCATTCCGAAGCGGGCGCGGGTCTCACCAACCTGGAATACGCACCGATCTGCGAGATCATGGGCCGCTTCCCGCTCACTGGCGAAGCCATGAACTGCTCGGCGCCCGACACCGGCAACATGGAAATTCTGGAACGCTTCGGCACGCCGGAGCAAAAAGAGCGCTGGCTCAAGCCGCTCCTGGCGGGAAAGATCCGCTCAGGATTCGCCATGACCGAGCCGGCCGTGGCATCGTCGGATGCCACCGCCATCGAATGCCGCATCGAGCGCGACGGCGCCGACTACGTGATTAACGGGCGCAAGTGGTGGACTTCGGGCGCGCCCGACCCTCGCTGCGAGATTCTGATCGTGATGGGCAAGACCGACCCGAGCGCCTCGACCTACCGACAGCAATCCATGGTACTGGTGCCCAAAGACACGCCCGGTGTGAAACTGGAGCGCACGCTGTCGGTGTTCGGCTACGACCACGCGCCGCACGGCCACGCCGAGGTCACGTTTACCGATGTCCGCGTCCCGGCCACCAGCGTGCTGCTCGGTGAAGGCCGCGGTTTTGAAATCGCCCAGGCCCGCCTGGGCCCCGGCCGAATTCACCACTGCATGCGCCTGATCGGCATGGCGGAGCGCGCTCTGGAACTGATGTGCCGGCGCGCGCTGGTTCGCAAACCGTTCGGCAAGTTGCTGTCCGACCAGGGCGTGACGCGCGAGCGCATTGCCAATGCCCGCATCATGATCGACCAGGCACGCTACCTGGTGCTGGCCGCGGCCGATCGCATGGACAAGGTCGGCAACAAGTCGGCCAAGAAAGAAATCGCCATGATCAAGGTGGCCGCGCCCAATATGGCGTGCCAGGTGATCGACTGGGCGATGCAGGTGCATGGCGGCGCGGGTGTCAGCGACGACACGCCGCTGGCCACGATGTACGCCAGCGCCCGCACCATTCGCTTTGCCGATGGCCCCGACGAAGTGCACCGCAACCAGATCGGCAAAATGGAACTTGAGCAATATCTGACGGCCGAGAAGGCCTAGGACCCTCCCGCATGTCGGACCTGCATCTGCCCCACTGGCCGGCCCACGCCCCCAAGCATTTGTGGGTGCCGGAGACTCACCTCTATTTCAACGTCGAGGTTGCGGCGGCGCGCTTTCCGCAGAAGCCCTTCGCGATCTTCTACGACACGGCGATCACCTACAGCCGGTTCAAGGACGAGACCGAAAAGATCGCGGGCTATCTCCAGCAGGTGTGCGGCGTCAAGAAAGGCGACCGGGTCTTGCTCTACATGCAGAACAGTCCCCAGTTTCTGCTGGCGTTCTACGGCGCCTTGCGCGCCGACGCGGTGGTGGTACCCGTGAACCCCATGAACCTGACCGGGGAGTTGCGCCACTACGTGTCGGACAGCGGGGCCAAGGTCGCCTTCGTGGCACAGGACCTGTTGGCGCGCATGCAGCCGCTGCTGGAAGAGGGGCTGGAGCAACTTGTAGTGGCCACCTACAGCGACTACCTGGAATCCCCCACCGATCTGAAGGTGCCGGAGTTCGTGTCGGAGCCACGCGCGGCATTGACAGATCCGCGCTGCGTTCCCTGGATGGACGTGCTGGGCGCAGCACGCCGTCCCGGCGCCATGCTGGCCGGCCCAGACGACTTGGCGGTCATGCCCTATACCTCCGGCACGACCGGCCACCCCAAGGGCTGCATGCACACCCATCGCAGCACCATGTACAACACAGTGGGGGGCGGCATCTGGTCACAGGCCAACCAGGGCAGCGTCGGGCTGGCCGTGCTGCCGTTTTTTCACGTGACCGGCATGCAGGCCAACATGAACGGCACCATCTACAACTGCACCACGGTCGTGTTGTTGCCGCGTTGGGACCGCGATGTCGCGGCCCTGTGCGTGCAGCGCTACCGCGTCACCGGCCTGGGCCTCATCACGGCCATGGTGATCGACTTCATGGCCAACCCGCGGCTGTCGGAGTACGACCTCTCCAGCCTGCGCCGCATCGGCGGCGGTGGTGCCGCCATGCCTAAAGCCGTGGCGCTGGCGATGGAGCAGAAGCTGGGACTGAAATACGGCGAGGGCTACGGCATGTCCGAAACCATGGCCGCGACCCACTCCAATCCGTCGGACCGCCCCAAAGAGCAGTGCCTGGGCATTCCGATTTTCAACGTCGACTCACGCGTGGTGGACCCGACCACGCTCAAAGAAGTGCCGCAAGGCCAGACCGGCGAGATCATCGTCTGTGGGCCCCAGGTGATGCGAGGCTATTGGAACCAGCCTCAGGCGACGGCAGAAGCCTTCGTGGAAATCGATGGCAAGCGCTTCCTGCGCACGGGCGACTTGGCCTATATCGACGAAGAGGGCTACTTCTTCTTTGTAGATCGGCTCAAGCGCATGATCAATGCCGCTGGTTTCAAGGTCTGGCCAGCCGAGGTCGAGGCGCTGCTGTACCAGCATCCGGCGGTGCAGGAAGCCTGCGTCATCGCCGCGCAGGACCCGCGCCGCGGAGAAACGGTCAAGGCCGTGATCGTGCTCAAGCCCGCGTATGTGGGCAAGATCACCGAGCAGGAGCTGGCCGACTGGTCGCACGACAACATGGCCGCCTACAAGGCCCCGCGCATCGTGCAGTTTGCGCAGAGCCTGCCCAAGTCGGGCAGCGGCAAGGTCATGTGGCGCACCCTGCAGGACGCGGAGAAAGCAGCCGCCGTCGCGCAGTAGGCCCGGACTCAGTACCCGGACAGCACGGCTGCCCGGTCCATCTGCACCAGGGCGTCGCCAAAGAGCTCCTGCAATACGCGGGCGCGCTTCATGAACAGGCCCAGGTCCAGTTCATCCGTCATCCCCATGCCGCCGTGCATTTGCACACCTTCCTGCACTGCCCGGTTGGCCGTGAGGCTGGCGCGGGCTTTGGCCTGCGCCACCCGCAGCGGCGCATTTGCCGCGCCGGTGTCCAGTGCTTGCAGGGCCTGGCGAACGATGGCGCGGGTGAGCTCGAGGTCGCAGAACAGTTCGGCCGCGCGATGCTGCAGCGCCTGAAACTCGCCGATGATGCGATCGAACTGCTTGCGCTCCTTGAGATAGGCCATGGTGCGGGCGAATACCTCGTCGGCCAGACCCAGCAGTTCGGCCGCCGCCACAGCACGCCCCACATCGAGCACACCCTCCAGCAAAGCGGCGCCCGTCTCGGGCGTGCCCAGCAGAGCATCGCCCGTGACGCGCACGCCTTCGAGCGTGACCCGGGCCGCGTTGCGCGCGTCCACCATGGGCGTGCGCTCAATGTTCAAGCCAGCCGTCGTGGCAGGCAGCAGAAACAGGCCCACGCCTGTGCCGGCGCGCGCAGCCACGATGAGCGCTTCGGCACCATGCCCGTCGATCACCAGGAGCTTGCGGCCGTCCAACCGCCAGCCGCCGGCATCCGGCACGGCCTGTGTCTCGAGCACAGCGCTGCGGTGACGCGCACGTTCGTCCACCGCCAACGCCACGACTGTCTCGGCCGCGGCGATGCGTGGCAGCCATGCAGATTGCTGCGCGGCGCTGCCCGCCGATTTGATAAGCCACGCAGAAAGCACGGCCGTCGAGAAATAAGGTGTCGGGGTAAGCGTGTGGCCGATCTGCTCAGCGATCAGGCCGGCTTCGGCCACGCCCAGCCCCAGGCCGCCGTGCGCTTCGGGCACCAGCACCGCGCTGTAACCCTGCTCGGCGAATGCGCGCCAAAGCTCGGGCGCGTAACCCAGCGCGTCGTTGCCGTCACGGAGCTTGCGCAGATGCGCCACGGGCGCGCGTTCGCTCAGAAAGGATTGCGCGCTGTCTTGCAGCATGCGCTTTTGTTCGTCCAGGATCCACGTCATCTGCTTGTCTCCTCAGGCGCCGGGCAGGCCGAGCACCCGCTTGGCCACCACGTTCAATTGCACTTCGCTGGTACCGCCTTCGATGGAATTGCCTTTGGTGCGCAACCAGGTGCGAGCTGCCGCGCCCTCGTTCGAGCGCACGCCTTCCCATTCCAGCGCATCGGCGCCGCCGGTGGCCATCATCAATTCCCAGCGGCGCTTGTTCAGTTCAGCGCCGTAGTACTTGAGCGCTGACGACATGGCCGGGTGGGCCTCGCCGCCCCGGGCCTGCGCGCCGAACAGTTTCATCCACGCGCGAAAGGCCGCCTCGTCGACCTCGAAGCGGGCAATCTCGGCGCGCAGCATGGGATCGTCCATGCGCCCGGACGCATCGCGCCCGAGCTTCTCCGCGGCGAACTGCCCCACGGATATGGCCATTGAACGCTCGCCGATCGCGCCGATCATCTCCCGTTCGTGCGTCAGCAGGTACTTGGCGATGGTCCAGCCCGCATTGAGCTCGCCGACCAGGTTGGTCAGCGGCACCTTGACGTTCTCGAAGAAGGTTTCGCAGAACGGCGACTTGCCCGAGATGAGGCGGATCGGCCGCGTGCTGACGCCGGGTGAGGTCATGTCGATCAACACGAAGCTGATGCCGGTGTGCTTCTTGGCGGTGTCGGTGCGCACCAGGCAGAAGATCCAGTCGGCCTCGTCCGCGTACGACGTCCATATCTTCTGGCCATTGACCAGGAAGTGGTCGTCGTGAATTTGGGCTTTGGTCGCGAGTGATGCCAGGTCGGAGCCCGCATTGGGCTCCGAATATCCCTGACACCAGCGGATCTCGCCGCGCACGATTTGTCCCAGGTAGTGTCGCTTTTGCTCTTCGCTGCCGTGTTTGAGCAGAGCCGGCCCCAGCATCCAGATCCCAAAGCTGTGCAACGGCGGGCGGCAACGCAGCGCCGCCATTTCTTCACGCAGGACGGCGGCTTCGGCCTGACTCAGGCCGCCGCCTCCATATTCTTTGGGCCAGGCCGGAGCGGTCCAGCCACGCTCTCCCATGCGCTGCAGCCACTGGCGCTGCGCTTCGCTCTGGTAGCGAAAGCGCTTGCCGCCCCAGCAGACATCGGCGTCGCTCTTGACCGGCTTTCGCATTTCGGGCGGGCAGTTGGCCTCAAGCCAAGCGCGTGTTTCGCTGCGGAAAGTATCCAGATTGCTCATCGCCGCTCCTTCAGATGGTGACGCCGCCGTCGATGACCAGCGCCTGCCCGGTCATGAAGCTCGATGCCCTGGAAGCCAGGTACACCGCAGCACCGGCAATCTCGTCGGGCTCGCCGATGCGGCGCAGCGGCGTCGTGCGATTGCGTTGCTCCAGGAGATCGGGATTCTCCCAAAGGGCTTTGGCAAAGTCGGTGCGCACGAGGCCCGGTGCGATGCAATTGACGCGCACGCCATGCGGCCCATACTCGTGCGCAAGGTTGCGCGCCAGTTGCAAATCGGCCGCCTTGGAAATGCAATACGCGCCGAGCGAGGCGCTGCCCCGCAGCCCGCCGATGGAGGACACGATGATGATGGAGCCTTCCTTGCGTTATCATCTGGGGTGCGCACATGCCGATCAGCCAGTGGTTGCTGACGATGTTGTTGTCCAGGATTTTTCGCAACTGCTCGTCGCTGATGCCAGCCATCGGACCATAGTAAGGATTGCTGGCCGCGTTGCACACCACCACGTCGATGCGACCGAAAGCTTCCTGGGTGCGGTTCACCAAGGTTTGCAAAGCTTCCTTGTACGAGATGCTGGCTGCGACGGCAATCGCCGTGCCCGCGCCATGGCGGGCATTCAGTTCCGTCGCCACCTCCTCGCAGGCCTCGAGCTTGCGCGAAGAGATCACCACCTTGGCGCCGTGTTCGGCCAGGCGCTGCGCGATGGCACGGCCGATGCCGCGGGATGAGCCGGTGACGATGGCCACCTTGCCGGTGAGATCGAAAAGTGACATGCAGTTCTCCTGAAAAACGGTTATCGGGGTCTGGCGTGACGGACGGCCTTGGGGGTTTCCCTGAGCAGGGCCGAATTTCCAATCCAAAGCGAAGTTCGAGCGCGATTCTGAGCTATAAAGCGTCACGCGGCCATACCGGCATTTCTAAAAGGTCGCGAAGGAGACAAGACAAGATGCCCCCGTCGACAACAACCGGACAGGCGCCGCGCTGATGGGCCCGTACCTCGCGCGCCGCCTGCTGGCGCTATTGCCTACGCTGTTCTTCGCCAGCTTGATCGTGTTCATGACGGTCCGGATGATTCCGGGCGACGTCATCGATCTCATGATGAGCCAGAACGACATGGCGGCCGACAAGAAGAGCCGCGACGAGGTCATCGCGGCCATGGGCCTGGACCGTCCGCTGCTGCAGCAATACGTGCAATGGATCGGCGCGATTTTCCTGCACGCCGACCTCGGCTTGTCGCTGTGGCAAAACACGCCCGTGACCGAGATGCTGAAGGCCAGATTGCCGGTGACCTTCGAGCTTGCCGGGCTGGCACTGCTGGTGGCGTTGACGATTGCCATTCCCATCGGGGTGTACTCCGCGCTGCGGCAAGACACTCGCACCGATTACATTGCGCGCTCGTTTTCCATTCTGCTGCTGGCCGTGCCCAGCTTCTGGCTCGGCACCGTGGTCATGGTGTTCCCGTCGATCTGGTGGGGATGGTCACCGCAGGTGAGGTTCGTGCCGTTCCTGCAGGAACCGCTGGAGCACCTCAAACAGATGATTGTTCCAGCGATCATCCTGGGTGCCGCGCTGTCCGCGATCAGCATGCGCCTGACACGCACCCTGATGCTGGAGGTGCTCCGGCAGGACTACATCCGGACCGCCTGGGCCAAGGGCTTGAGTGAGCGACAGGTGGTGATTCGGCACGCGTTGCGCAACGCAATGATCCCTGTCGTCACGCTGGTCGGACTGCAGGCGGCACCGCTGATCGGCGGCGCGGTCATCATCGAGCAGATCTTCGTGATACCGGGCATGGGCCTGCTGCTGCTCGATGCTGTCAACCAGCGCGACTACCCGATCATCACCGGCGTGTTTCTGGTGGTCGGTTTGGTCGTGATGCTGATCAACCTGCTGGTGGACCTCAGTTACGGGCTGCTCGATCCGAAGGTGAGGTACCGCTGATGTCCAGCGTCATTGCCACACCCACGGGGCTTGTGCTGCCCGTGCTCGCGCCGGCTAAGCCGCCCGCCGGATTCTTGAAGCGCTTGTTTCGCGACAAGCCGCTGGGCGCCGCCGGCGGCGTCGTGCTGCTGTTCTTCCTGCTGGTGGGCGTCGGGGCGTCGCTGCTCGCACCGTACGGATTCAATCAGATTGCACCGCTCGACCGGCTGAAACCGCCGTCGTTCGCCCATTGGTTCGGCACTGACAACCTTGGCCGCGACGTCCTCTCGCGCTGCATCTACGGCGCGCAGCTGTCGGTGATCATCGGTTGCTGCGCGGCTTTGCTGGCAACTGTGATTTCGGCGGTGGTCGGCATCGTCAGCGGTTATTTCGGCGGCAAGCTCGACCTCATCGTGCAGCGCTTTGTCGACGCCTGGATGAGCTTTCCCGACCTGGTGATCCTGATTGTTGTCGTCTCGATCGTGGGCCCGGGCATGTGGCAGACCATCATCATTCTCGGGCTGCTGCTGGGCATCGCCGGTTCGCGCATCGTGCGCAGCGCCGTGCTGTCGGTGCGCGAGAACATGTACGTGCACGCGGCGCAGTCGATCGGCTCCTCGTCGCTGCGTGTTCTGTGGCGGCACATCCTCCCGAACGTCATGGCGCCGATCATCGTGCTGTTCACCACGCGGGTCGGCACCGTCATCCTCGCTGAATCCGGCCTTGCGTTTCTAGGCCTCGGTGTGCCGCCGCCGGCGCCCACCTGGGGCGGCATGTTGTCAGGCAGCGGCCGCACATTCATGTTTCAAGGCCCCTGGTTGGCGCTCGCGCCCGGCCTGTGCCTGACAGTGGTGGTGTACGCCACCAACATGTTCGGCGATGCCTTGCGCGACCTGCTGGACCCTCGCATGCGCGGCTCCCGCTAGCGCCGATACATTCACCGCCGATCGACCCACCGACACCGTCGCCCTACCAGGAGTCCTTCCCATGAAATCTTCCAATATCCGCCGTCGCACCGCGCTCAGCGCGATCATTGCCGCGGGCATCTCTCCCACGCTCGTCCGCGCCCAAGCGGCACGGCCTGCGCCGGCGCCGTCTGCCAAACCGCAATATGGCGGCAAGTTGGAGATCGCCACCATCTACCCGACGATTGCCGCCCTGTCCTGGGATCCAGCCGACTGGAACTGGAAAATCAACCACGACAACGCGGCCTACGAGCAGCTGTTCGCGGCCGACCTCAGCAAGGCCAAACGCCACGGCGGCAAGCACAGCTTTTATGCCGACGCCTATGTGCCGTCCGATGCCATCCGCGGCGAACTGGCGGAAAGCTGGCGCTGGGTCGATCCGCTGAAGTTGGAGATCAAATTGCGCAAGGGCGTGATGTTCCCCGAAAAAGCGGGCGTCATGAAGGCGCGCGAACTGGTTGCGGACGATGTGGTGTTCAGTTTTAACCGACTGTGGGCCAGCCCCAAGAAGACGGCGCATTATTTCGACCACGTCAAGACCGTACAGGCGGTCGACAAGCACACCGTCGTATTTAATTTCGCGGAGTTCAATGCCGAGTGGGACTACCGATTTGGCTATGGCTACTACTCGGCCATCATTCCCAAGGAAGTGGCGGACGCCGGAGCCGCGAACTGGAAAAACGCCAACGGCAGCGGGCCGTTCATGGTCGCCGACTACGTCAACGGAAACTCCAACACCTACTCCAAAAACCCGAGCTACTGGGGCACCGAATCCATCGGCGGCCAATCCTACAAGCTGCCCTTCGTCGACCAGGTGGTCTATCGCATCATCAAAGACGAGGCCACGCAACACGCCGCCCTGCGCACCGCGAAGATCGACATGCTGGAGCTGATCCGCTGGCAGGCGGTGGAAGAACTCAAGAAAAGCGCCCCCAACCTCAAGTGGGAACGCTCGCTGGCAATGGCCGGCACGTACCTCGCGATGCGCGTCGACACCAAGCCCTTCGACGACATTCGCGTGCGGCGCGCCCTGAACATGGCGGTGAACAAGGACGAAATCATCAAGGCCTACTACGGCGGCAATGCCGAGATGCTGGCGCATCCGCAGCATCCTGACTATGGCGGCTACTACGAGCCCCTCTCGTCGATGCCCGCTTCAGTAAAAGAGCTGTTCATCTACAACCCCGAAAAGGCCAAGCAACTGCTGGCCGAGGCCGGCTATCCCAAGGGTTTCACCTTCAAGTGCCAGGTGACCTCGGCCAACGCGAATCATGCCGACCTGCTCCCCCTGGTCGCCGCCTATCTGGAGATGGTCGGCGTGAAGATGGAAATCCAGACCATGGAATACCCGGCGTACCTGTCGGCGATGACGACGCGCAC
>JBKJTX010000162.1:0-7237 GCA_046590315.1 Ramlibacter sp.
TACATCGCCAGCCGCTCGAGGCCATAGGTGATGTACCTGCAGGGCGTGGACAACGTCTACAACCTGAAGTGGACGCAGACGTTGAGCTATGGCGACGTGTATTTGCAGAACGAAAAAGAACAGTCTGCGTACAACTTCGAGCACAGCGACGCCGAGTTCCTGTTCACCGCGTTCGGCGCGCACGAGAAGCAAGCCAAGTACCTGATCGAGCAGCAGCTGGCACTGCCCGCGTATGAGCAGGTGCTCAAGGCCGCCCACAGCTTCAACCTGTTGGATGCGCGCGGCGCGATCAGCGTGACCGAACGCGCGGCCTACATCGGCCGCATCCGCAATCTTGCGCGGGCGGTGGCGCAGAGCTACTACGAGAGCCGTGAGCGCTTGGGATTTCCCATGGCGCCGCGCGAGTGGGTGGCCGACCTGCAGAAGAAGGCGGCATAGCCATGGCCCACCAGAACCTCCTCGTTGAGTTGTTCGTCGAAGAGTTGCCGCCCAAGGCGCTCAAGAAATTGGGCGAAGCCTTTGCCGGCGCGCTGTTTGAGCAGCTGAAGGCGCAGGGCCTGGCGTCAGTCGAGTCGCGCCTCACGTCGTTCGCCTCGCCTCGTCGGCTGGCGGCACATGTCACGGCGGTGGCCGCGCAGGCCGCCGATAAGTCCGTGTCGCAAAAACTGATGCCAGTGAGTGTTGGGCTTGACGCCTCAGGCAATGCCACGCCCGCGCTGGCGAAGAAGCTGCAGGCTCTGGGCGCCGACGCGTCAGCCGTTGCACGCCTTAAGCGCGCGATGGATGGCAAGGCCGAAGCCTTGTTCTACGACAGCACCGCGAAAGGCGCGACGCTGGCCGAGGGCCTGCAGAAGGCGCTGAACGAGAGTTTGGCGAGGCTGCCCATACCCAAGGTCATGACCTACCAGCTTGCCGACGGGTGGAGCGACGTGAAGTTCGTGCGACCCGCGCATTCCCTCATCGCGCTGCATGGCAGGGAGATCGTGCGGATCGAGGCGCTTGGCCTGAAGGCTGGCAACACCACGGGCGGCCACCGCTTCGAGGCTGCCGTCGATCCGGTGCGCATCCAGGACGCCGACAGCTATGCCGCGACGCTCGAAAAAGACGGCGCGGTGATCGCGAGCTTCGAAGCCCGCCGCGCGGAAATCGTCCGCCAACTGGCGGCTGTGGCGGCCCAAGCGGGCAGCGCACGCGCCATCGAAGACGACGCCTTGCTCGACGAAGTCACTGCACTGGTCGAGCGGCCCAATGTGTTGGTGTGTGAGTTCGAAAAGGAATTCCTGGACGTGCCCCAGGAGTGCCTGATCCTCACGATGAAGGCCAACCAGAAATACTTCCCCCTGCTCGACGACCAAGGCAAGCTCACCAATAAGTTTCTGGTGGTGAGCAACATCCGACCCGCCGACACCAGCGCCGTCATCGGCGGCAATGAGCGCGTGATCCGACCGCGCCTGGCCGACGCCAAGTTCTTCTTCGATCAGGACCGCAAGAAGACACTCGCGTCCCGGGTCTCCGGTTTGGGCAAGGTGGTCTATCACAACAAGCTGGGCACGCAGGGTGAGCGCGCCGAGCGAGTGCGCAAGCTGGCGCATGCGATCGGCGCGCAGCTCGGCGGCGACCTGTTGGCCCAGCAGGCCGACCAGGCAGCGACGTTGGCGAAAGCCGATCTGCTGACCGACATGGTGGGCGAGTTCCCGGAGTTGCAGGGGACCATGGGCCGCTACTACGCACTCAACGACGGCCTGTCTTTCGACGTGGCGGATGCGATCGAAGACCACTACAAGCCGCGCTTCGCCGGCGACGCGCTGCCGCGCGGGCAAGCCGGCGTGGTTGCGGCGCTGGCCGACAAGCTTGAAACTCTGGTGGGCATGTTCGGCATCGGCAATGCGCCGACGGGGGAGAAGGATCCGTTCGCGTTGCGGCGGCACGCCCTGGGCGTGATCCGTCTCCTGATCGAGCGTGGGTTGCCGCTCAATCTGCCGGACCTGGTGCAAGAGGCCAGCGCCGGTTTTGGTTCGCTACTCGCGGAACCGGCACGCACCAATGCCCAGGCACTGCAATTCATCTACGAGCGCATCGCGGGATATTTGCGCGACCAGGGCTACAGCGCGCAGGAAGCGGAGGCCGTAATTGCAGTTGGACCGCCGTGGGGCGAGATTCCGTTGCGGCTGGCTGCTGTGCGCGCCTTTGCGGCGCTGCCAGAGGCCCCCGCGCTCGCTGCGGCGAACAAGCGCATCGGCCAAATCCTTAAGAAGGCCGACTGCAACGTCGATGCACACGTCAGCGAGTTGCTGCTACAGGAGCCGGCCGAGCAGGCGCTGTTCGCGGCCATGAACGACGTCGCGCCGAAGGCCAAGATCCAGTTCGACGCTGGCGACTACACCAGTTCGCTGCAGACCCTGGCCGCGCTGCGTGTGCCGGTCGACTCTTTCTTTGATGGCGTGATGGTCAACGCCGAGCAAGCTGACCTGCGCCTGAACCGGCTTGGCTTGCTCGCCACCTTGCACCAGGCCATGAACCGGGTCGCCGACCTGTCGCGGTTGGCCGCATGAAGCTCGTCATCCTCGACCGCGACGGCACGATCAACGCCGACAGCGACGACTTCATCAAGTCGCCGGAAGAATGGACGCCGCTGCCCGGCGCACTGGAAGCCATTGCCCGCCTCAACCATGCTGGGTGGCATACGGTGATCGCATCGAACCAGTCGGGCCTGGGTCGCGGCCTGTTCGACGTGGGCTCGCTCAACGCCATGCATGCCAAGATGCACAAGATGCTGTCGGCGCAAGGTGGGCGCATCGATGCCGTGTTCTATTGCCCGCACAGTCCCGACGAGGGCTGCCAGTGCCGCAAGCCCTTGCCGGGTCTGTTCGAGCAGATCGGCGAGCGCTTCGGCGTGGAGCTGAAGGGCACGCCCGTGGTCGGCGACGGCCTGCGCGACCTGCAAGCCGGTGCGCTCGTCGGCTGTGAGCCTCATCTGGTGCTCACGGGCAAGGGCGCGGAATTTCGCGGCCGTCCGTTGCCGGAGACTTACCCGGCCGGCACGCGGGTCCACGAAGACCTCGGCGCATTTGCCGATTGGCTGATCGCGCGCCAGGCTGCCGGCAAGGTGGCTACCTGACATGCCGTTGATCCGTTCCATCCTTCACGCGCTGTGGATGCTTGTGACCGTGGTGCCGTGGGGCATCTGGATGGTCACCTCGTCGATCTGGAGCACCGGCGAACAGATGTGGTGGAAGGCGCAGCGCTGGCTCACCTGGGCCTGCGGCCCCATCGGCCGCGCGATCCTCGGCATCGAGGTCCGAGTCTCCGGCTACGAAAACCTGCCGGTCGGCAAGACCAGTCCGGCCATCCTGCTGGTCAAGCACCAGTCCACGCTCGAGACCTTTCTCGTCCCCACATTGATGCCGCATCCCCTGGCATTCGTATTCAAACGCGAGCTGATCTACGTGCCGTTCTTCGGCTGGGCCATGGGCCGCATGGACATGATCCACATCGACCGGCGTCTGCGCGCGCAGGCCTTCAACAAGGTGGTGGAGCAAGGCCGGCGGCTGTTGGCGCAAGGCATCTGGATCATCATGTTCCCGGAGGGCACACGAATTCCGCGCGGTGAGAAAGGCGTCTACAAGCATGGTGGCGCCAGGCTGGCAGTAGAAACGGGTGCCCCGATCATCCCGATCGCCGTCACCTCCGCGAAAGTGTGGCCGCGCAAGGCATTCATCAAGCGTGCTGGCGTTGTCGACGTTTCCATTGGCAAGGCGATCCCAACTGCGGGTCGCGATCCCGACGATCTGATGCGCGAAGTGGAGAACTGGATCGAATCCGAGATGCACCGTCTCGACCCCGACGCTTACAAAAAGGCGGCCGGGTAGGGCCTGTTAACACTGTTTATGCCTTCGGGGTGCGATCAAAAAGGCCATGCGCCGCGTTGCAAAGCCTTGCCGGACGTTGAGTCCGGCGGCGTTTTGCGCCTTGCGCATGGCCTTTTTGACTCGTAACGCATCTGGCATAAACAGTGTTAACAGGCCCTAGCCCAATCGCACCAGTGCGGCTGCTGCCGTCAGCCGCTAAACTCTCGCCCCATGCACCGGCTGTTGCAGCTCACTCTGGATTTCTTCGATTCGGCGCCGGTCCGGCCCGAATCGGTAGCGCGGGCGCCGCAACCCAAGCAACCCGCGCCGCGCAAGCGCAAGGCGGGCGATGCGCCGCCGACGGTCGCACCGACCACACCTGAGCCGCGCCTGGACGAAGTGCTGCAGCCGGCCGCTTTTCGCCATCCCCGCGCCAATCGCGAAGCCATCCTCGGCGACTCGATCGTGGCGTTCGAATTTCGCCGCGCCAAGCGCCGCAACATCGGTTTCCTCGTCGGCCCCGAGGGGCTCACCGTGAGTGCGCCCAAGTGGGTGCCGTTGTATGAAGTCGACGAGGCGCTCAAAAGCAAATCGCCCTGGATCATGAAGAAGCTGGGCGACGCGCACGAGCGCCAACGGCGTGTCGAGTCGGCACGGATCGAATGGCGCGACGGCGCGATCTTCCCCTTTCTGGGGGAGCAGGTGATCGTTGTGCTGGACCCGCGCCACGCGTTCGATGAAGTGGGCGCGGTCCTCAACGTCAATGCCGAGACGTTGCCGGGCATGCCGCGCCACACGCTGCACGTTGGCCTTGCAAACAACGCCGAGCCGGCACAGATCCGCGATGCGGTGCAGGCCTGGTCGATGCGTCAGGCCAAGCGACTTTTTACCGAACGGCTGGATCATTACGCGCCGCGCCTGGGCGTGCGCTGGCGCAAGCTCGTTCTCAGCAATGCCGGTACCCGCTGGGGCACGGCCCATTCCGACGGCCTCATTCGCCTGAACTGGCGCCTGATCCATTTTCGGCTACCGGTGATCGACTACGTGGTCGCGCACGAACTCAGTCACTTACGGGTGATGGACCACAGCCCCCGTTTTTGGGAAACCGTACGCACGGTGGTGCCCGACTACGCTGACTTGCGCGGCCAGCTCAAGGACGAAGCGATTCCGCCCTGGTGAGTTGCTGCCGGGCGAGGCTACACTGGTCCGCAGGATGGGCATGCCGCCCGCCGCACTGGAGAGCCGATGCAGGGCAGGTTGAGTTTGCGCGAACGGCTCGTGGTGCTTACCGCCGCGGCCGTCCTGCCCATGTTCGTGTTGTCGTTGTGGATCGCGCTGCGTGAAAACCGATCGGCCACGGAACAGGCGCAGACCCAGCTGAAGTTTGCGGCATCGCTTCTTGCCGCCAACCAGGATCGCGCCGTCGACGCCGTCGAGCAGTTGCTGGGCGCCATCACCGCCATGCCGCAGCTTCAGTCCGAGGGCCGCAGCACCTGTCAGGCCTACTTCGAGAGCGTTAGCGGCCGCTACCCCATGTATACCAACATCGGCTTGCTGGCGGTCGATGGCCACACCGTGTGCCATGCCCAGAGCGCGGCGGGGTATGCCAACGCGGGCGATCGCGCGTACTTCCGTGAGGCCCTCTCGCAACGGGGTCTGGTCATGGGCGAGCCGATCAAAGGGCGCCTGAATGGCCGGGACGAGGTGCCGTTTGCCATGCCGGTGGTCGAAGCCGGCGCAGTGACGGGCGTTGTCTTTGCCACGCTCGACTTGGCCTACGCCGCCGACGCTTTGCGGCGGTTTGCGCTGCCGGAAGGCGCGCGCGTGCTGGTCGCCGACCGGCAGGGCAATGCGCTGATGGAATACCCGGCTATACCCGGCCGCTCGCAGCTCCCGCGCAAGGTGGAGCAAGCCGATTTTCTAGAGGCGGCACGAACCCTCCGCAGCGGCGTAGGCGCCGGACCCGACAGCACGGGCGACGAACGCATCTATGCTTTCGCGCCTAGTCGCCCGGTGGGCAACAGCGGCTTCATGGTGCGGGTCGGTATGCCGCTCTCCGTGGTGACGGCGACAGCCACCGCTCACGAACGCGAGGCGTTGTTGATCCTGGGCTTGACCGTGTTGGTCGCGATGGCCGGCACCTGGTGGATCGGCGGGCGCGTCATTGTCAAGCCGGCCAAGCAGATACTGGGCGCGGTGCGACGGCTGGAGCAAGGCAGTCTCGAGGCGCGGTTGCCGCTGCAAGGCATTTCGATGCGGGGCGAGTTTGCCCGTATCGGCGCCGCCTTCAACCTGATGGCCGAATCGCTGCAGCTGCGCCAGCAGGACCTTGAAACCGAACTCGGTCGCAGCCGCAGTGCCTACGCCGTGCTCGACTTGGTGCTCAACAGCCTGCAGGAAGGCTTGGTTGCCGTCACGCGTGGCGGCCAGTTCCTGATGTTCAACGAGGCTGCGGCGAAGCTGTTTCCGCTGAATGGGCCGGCCGTGGACCCCGCGCAGTGGGCGCAGCGCTTCGGCGTCTTCCACGCCGACGGCGTCACCCCCTACACCACTGAAGACCTCCCACTGGTGCGCTCCGCGCTGGGCGAAAGCGGGCGGGAGCAACTGCTCGTTGTGCGCAATGAACTGGTGCCCGAGGGCAGGCTGCTCCGCTGCAGCTGGCAGCCCATCCACGAGGATGGCGGCATCCGGGGTGGCCTGGTTGTGTTCACCGACGTGACTGAATTGCAGCGCTTGCAAACAGACCAGGCGAGCCAGTTCGAGCAGCTGCGCGAAACCCAGCGAAAGCTGATCGAAGCGCAGCGCATCGCCCGTGCCGGCAACTGGGAGTTGGACCTTCGCAGCGGGCGGCTCTCCTGGTCTGACGAGGTCTACCGCCTCTTCGGAATCACCCGCGGCGAGTTCGAGCCCACGCTCAATAGCTTCGCGGACCGTGTTCACCCGCAGGACCGTCGACTGCTCAAGCCCGCGCGCGACTCGGCACTGCGCGACGGCCAGGTGATGACGCTGGAGTACCGCGTGTTGAAGCCCGACGGGTCAATTGCGTGGATGCACGAGATCGCCGAAGCCCGGCGCGACGCGTCGGGCGAGCCGGTGTGGTTCGGTGGAATGGTGCAGGACGTGACCGGCCGAAAGTTGAGCGAGCAGGCCCTGCTCGAGAGCGAGCGCGAATTGCAGGATTACACGCTGATGCTGCAGCGGGCGGCCGAGGCGGCGCTGGCTATCACGGCGCATCCATCGCTGGAAGAAACGCTGCATGAAGTGGCGCGCCAGGCCCGCCATGTCATCGGGACCGGACAGGCGGCTGTCACGCTCGAGGCTTGGGCGCCCGGCGAAGCGGCGATGCGCAGCTTTAGCGGCGATGGGGATGCAGGGGCGCCGGCCGGAAC
>JBKJTX010000019.1:0-4214 GCA_046590315.1 Ramlibacter sp.
CGGCGCGACCACGGCCACGCCGAGCCAGTCGAAACTGGCCAAAGCAGCAAAACTCAAAGCGGTCAACGCGATGGCCGCGAGCAAGTGGTTCGGCGGTTGGCGGCCCCACACCACGGCGACCTCGGCAAAGGAGGTGCCCGCGAACTGCGACCACAACACCCACGCCGTCAACGAGAGCATGGCGACGGATATCGCAACCGACGCCGCTCTTCGCCAGCGCAGCAACGTTGCGTGAACGGGCCAAGTCATCCGACAAGTCTATCGGCCCATGGCAGGCATGCAGCGGGTAGGTCGGCTACGCCTTGAACGGCACCACCACCTGCCGCTGTTCGCCCAGCCCCTCGATTCCGAGCGCCATCACATCGCCTTTCTTCAGGAACATCGGCGTGGGCTTGATGCCCATGCCCACGCCGGGCGGCGTGCCGGTGGTGATGACATCGCCTGGCATGAGCGTCATGAACTGGCTCACGTAACTCACCAGCTTGGCAACGCCGAAGATCATGGTCTTGGTGCTGCCCGACTGCATACGGCTGCCGTTCAGGTCCAGCCACATGGTCAGCGCTTGCGGATTAGGCACCTCGTCGCGCGTGACGAGCCACGGACCGATCGGGCCGAAGGTGTCGCACCCCTTGCCCTTGTCCCAGGTGCCGCCGCGCTCGATCTGGTACTCGCGCTCGCTCACGTCATTGATCGTGCAATAGCCGGCGACAAAATTCAGCGCGTCTTTCTGCGACACGTAGCGCGCACGCGCGCCGATGACAACGCCCAGTTCCAACTCCCAATCGGTCTTGACGGAACCCTTGGGCAACATCACCGCGTCGTTGGGCCCCTGGATACAGCTGGTGGCCTTCATGAAGACGATCGGCTCCTTGGGGATCGGCATGCCCGCTTCGGCGGCATGGTCGGCGTAGTTCAGGCCGATGGCAATGAACTTGCCGATGCCCGCCACCGGACATCCCATTCGAGGCGAACCCCTCACCAGCGGCAGTTTGTCGGCCTTCTGCTTGCGCAGTTTGGCCAGGGCCGCATCGCCGAGCTGCGCCGGTCCGATGTCGGGGACGATGCCGGTCAAGTCGCGCAACTTGCCGTCTGAATCGATGAGGCCCGGCTTTTCCTTGCCCGGGGTGCCGTAGCGAACCAGCTTCATTTTTTCTTGCCTTTCGTGAGCGAATCAGTAGGTGGAGCGGCCGCCGGAGAGGTCGAACACGGCGCCGGTGGAAAAGGAGCATTCGTCGGTGCACAGCCAGCCGACCAGCGCGGCGACTTCGTCTGGCGTGCCAAAGCGCCCCATCGGAATCTTCGACAGCATGAACGCAATGTGCTGCTCCGTCATCTGCTCGAAGATAGCCGTTTTCACCGCCGCCGGGGTCACGCAATTCACGCGGATGCCGGTATCGGCGAGCTCTTTGCCCAGCGACTTGGTGAGCGCAATCACGGCGGCCTTGCTGGCGCTGTAAGCGCTGGCGTTGGGGTTGCCATCCTTGCCGGCCACCGACGCGATGTTGACGATGCGGCCATAGCCCGCTTCTTGCATCACCAGCACGACTTCGCGGCAGCAGAGAAAGAGCCCGGTGAGGTTCACCTCCATCACCGCGCGCCAGTCTTCAACCGGGTAGTCCCAGACTTTGACGTTGGGGCCTGTGATGCCTGCACTGTTGACCAGCGCATCAATGCGCCCGGCTCGCTGGACCGTTGCTTCCACTGCCGCACGGACCGATCCGTGGTCCGCGACGTCGACCCGCAACGACGACGCCTTCGCGCCGAGCGTCAATGCCGCCTGCCGTGCGGTCGCGTCATCCCGGTCCCACAGCGTGACGCTCCCGCCAGAGTGGATGAGCCGCTGCGCAATCGCATAGCCGAGGCCGGTGGCCCCGCCGGTAACCACCGCATGGCGGCCATGAAAATCAAGCTGGTTCATTCGGAAACCTCCGCGCGGCGCGCTACGGTATTCGCCTTGGGAGCGGCCCAGCGGCTCATATAGTGATCCCCCCATCGACCGCATAAGCCTGGCCGGTGACGAAAACCGACTCATCGCTGGCAAGAAACACCACCAGCGGCGCGATCTCGTTCGCCTGCGCAAGACGACCCATCGGTTGGCGCGCAATGAAGGCGTTGCGCGCGGCTTCCGGATCGGCGTTGGCATTGATGCGGTCGGCCAGCGACGGCGTGTCCACGGTGCCGGGGCAGATCGCATTGCAGCGGATGCCTTCGGCCACAAAATCTGCCGCCACGCTTTTGGTGAGACCCAGCACCGCCGCCTTGGTGGTGCCGTAAATGAAGCGGTTGGGCAGGCCCTTGATGCTGCTGCACACGCTGGCCATATTGATGATGCTGCCTCGGCCCGCCGCCAGCATGCGTGGGAGCGCCGCCTGAATGGCCCAGAACTGTGCGCGCACGTTGAGGTTGAGCGCAAAGTTCCACTCCTCGTCGGTCGCCTGCAACACCGTGCCGCTGTGAACGAAGCCGGCGCAGTTGAAAAGCACGTCCAGCGCCGGCATTTCGGCGACCACCCGGTGAATGGAGCCTTTGTCGAGCACGTCCAGCGGCACGGCACGCACGCGCGCCACACCTTCGTAGCTCTGCAGCAATGCGGCGTTGACGTCGGTGGCCCAGACCTGCGCACCTTCGGCCGCCAGCGCCAGCACGCTCGCGCGACCTATCCCTTGCCCGGCCGCAGTGACCAGAACGGCTTTTCCTTCGAGTCTCATCGTCTCTCCGCGGATGTCGTGACGCCGCTTCAGGGTTTTGCCGGATGCAAGGCCTCTGAATTGACGCGATATTAATTGGCCTGACCACTTGGCCACTTCCGGCTAAACCCTAACGGCATCTTCCCCCTCGCATGCCCCTGCAAACCGTCGAACCGCAGCGCCTGTACCGGCAAATCGCCGAGCAACTGCGCGCGCTCATGACGAGCGGCGAGTTCAAGCCGGGCGAACGGCTGCCGGCCGAGCGCGACCTGGCCAAGCAGTTCGGCGTGAGCCGCCCGTCCGTACGCGAAGCCTTGATCGCCCTCGAAGTGGAAGGCTGGGTCGAGGTGCGCACCGGCTCCGGGGTGTACGTACTGGTGCGCGGCGCGCGCAATGGCGACGCCCGAAAAATTCCGTCGGCCGAGTGGGGCCCGCTCGAACTCATCCGGGCGCGCCGCGTCATCGAGGGCGAGATCGCTTCGCTCGCCGCGAAACACGCCAAGCGCAAACATCTCAGTGCCATCCGCGAGGCCATCGACTCGATGCAGGAAGACACCGACCGCGGCGTCGCGCCGCTGGCGGGCGACCGCGCGTTCCACACCGCTATTGCAGAGGCTTGCGACAACGTGGTGCTGGTGGAAACCGTGCAAACCTTCTGGGATGCGCGCCGCGGGCCGCTGTTTGAACGCCTCGGCGATTACTTTGAAACCGTGCCGTCGTGGCGAACGGCTATCGCCGAACACGAAGTCGTGCTCGCTGCCATTCGTGCGCACGACGGCGAGGCTGCCCGTACCGCCATGCAGCAGCACATGGACAAAGCCCATTCCCGGTTCAGCGCGAGCTGGCGCCGGGCGAATCCCGCTTCTTAAAGCTTTCTTCACGGAGACAACATGACCAAACGACTGACACTCAAACTGGCCGCCTGCGCGGCCCTCGCCGCCGCACTCGGCATGCCTACCCTCGCGCAGGCCCAGACCAAACTCAAATGGGCGCACGTGTACGAGACGTCCGAGCCGTACCACAAGTGGTCGGTGTGGGCTGGCGAGGAGTTCAAGAAGCGCACCAACGGCAAGTTCGAGATCACGGTCTTCCCGGCCTCCAGCCTCGGCAAGGAGAGCGATATCAACCAGGGGCTGCAACTCGGCACCGTCGACATCATCCTTACCGGCGCCTCCTTCGCGTCCAACTCGTACCCCCGCCTGGCGGTGAGCTACTACCCGTTCACCTTCCGCGACGCCGACCACGTGATCGCCTACGGCAAGAGCGATGTGTTCAAGGAATTGATCGAGGGGTACAAGAAAGCCACCGGCAATACCGTGACGGCGCTCACCTACTACGGCGCCCGCCACGCGACCAGCAACAAGCTGTTCAAAAACTGCGACGAGATGAAGGGCCTGAAGATGCGCGTGCCCGACTCGCCCGCCTACACCGCCTTGCCGCGCGCTTGCGGTGCGAACCCGACGCCGATCGCCTTCGCCGAGGTCTACCTCGCGCTGCAGAACGGCACCGTGGACGCACAGGAGAATC
>JBKJTX010000135.1:0-10493 GCA_046590315.1 Ramlibacter sp.
TATTGCCATGGCGCAACGGCGCCATTCGGGAAGTAGCTGGTCAGCGCCCCCATCTCGTAGAAGTAGAGATACGTGAGAGGATTCATGCCAGCAGTGTTTGCAACCGATAGCCAATAGGCAGTGTTGTTAGCCAGCAGCGTTCGGTAGTCGTCACCGACCGCATCGTTGGCTGGCGCGATGGCGGCGAGCTGACCGATCGTTCGGTTGCACCACGCGACATTGCGCGTCTGACTCAGAATGTGACGGTTAACGCCGTAGCCGCCGCCATAGGCAGTGCTTTGCTGCAGATAGCATAGCGACGCCTGGTGTTGCATCGTTTCCAGATGGTAGTAGTCGCCCGTGATCATGTAGGCGAGGTAGCCGCCGGAACCGTGATGAGCGCCATCCCAACTCAATCCAGCGCCGCCGCCTGGGGGATTGCCGCCCCCCGACTCCGGGCCCCAGAAGTTCCAGTTGGTGCGCAGGGACGGCATGGTGGCGAGGCCGTTTTGGCTGTCGCGCCATATCAGGGCGTAGCCATTCAGCGCCTTGGCATTTGCCACCACGGAACGGTAGGCCCGTGCATCGGCTCCCGAGGTGAGGTAGAGCGCGTCCCACAGGGGCAGCAAACCAATCTGGTCCTGATAGCCCGTGTCACCCATGGTGGGTGTCCAGCCGCCGCTTTGGTAGGGTGTGTAAGTCTGATACAGCCTGTTGATCGCAGCGTCGGAGGGATTGCGTTTCCAGTAATTGGGCACCAGCTTGGTATCCATCAAGTCACCGGTGTTCAGCTTGGGTGTCACCTGCGGGTCGCCTCCAATCCAGCCTTCGGCGCTCCAACGGGTGTGCGCAGCGTGGGTGAGTGCAGCGCCGCCATTGTTATAGGTCGTTATGCCGTTCAGGGTAAAGGCCGGAACGTACGACTTGTCCGTGGTGTTGACATCGAGATAGCCGTTCTCCACTGAAGTGCGGATCCACACGCGTCCCCCTTTGTACAAGCGCACGTGAAAGTAAACGTGCAAAGTCGGATCGGTGCCCACTTTGGAAGAATAGTGGGCTTCGACCATTTCCGGTCCGCCAACGAAAGTGCGTGCCGGCTGTGGGAGCAGCCTGGCAAGGCTCACGCTGCCATAGGCGCCAAGTGAAACGGAAGCTTGCGGGTTGGCTGCTTGAATGCTGAATGCAGATAGAGAAGTACCGCCAGGTGCTGATGCCGCGTTAAGGACACTCACCGTGGCGGCGGTGTTCGCTGCCAGCGGCAGATGACCGGACGCAATGGCGTGCTTCACGCTGCCGTCGTTCCAGCGGCGCATGACGACCACTTGCTGGTCAGCGATGCCCAGCGCGGGAGCGCCAGTAACCTGACCTTTTGCAAACGCAAGGCCGACGGTAAACGGTGCGACACCGGCGGTGGGGGCCGTCAATTGAAACGACGTGACCTTCGAGCCGATAGGCAATGCCGCAGGAGTCGGAGCGGGCGCAGCCGGCTCTGCCGCGGGCGACGAAGGCAAGGATGATGGTGCAGGCCCGGTGGACCCACCGCCACCGCATGCCGCGAGAGTCGCTAGCACCCATACCAGCGCAACATGTTTAACTTTGTTCACTCTGATTGTTCCGCTACTGAAGTCCATCTCTTCCTGACTTGCATCAACTCGGCTGCGGATATTGAGTGAAGTGCGCAACAGTTGCACGCTAAAGATCGTCGTTTCCGACAAGCGGTACCGCGAAGTCTATAGATGGTGCTTTGGCAAGTACTGCCGCGCAACGATGCAGGCGTCTGCACCGGCTTAGCGACCAGCGGCGCGTGTTGGCTCGGCGACAAGCGGTTACGCGCGCACGAATGCTTACGCGCACGCTGGTGCTGCTGAGCTAGGATGCAAATCTCTGAGCATCACCTATATGAATTGCGCATGTTCTTGCACTTTGGGTCGCTGCATGTTTAGAACCGTAAAAAACCTCTGTCTCACCGCTCTGCTGGGTTTGGCCGCGTTGCTGAACGCCTGCGGAGGCGGTGCCGATGGCAGCAGTAACGACGGTAGCGACGGGGCCGCAGCCACACCGCCCACTACCCAAAGCTCGCTAAGTGTGATGGTGCCCAACGGCGCGATCAGTGCCGGCGCTCTTCGTCGCCTGAAGCGCGCTGCCGTACTCAGTTGGACCGCTCCCACGCAAGACACCGATGGCAATGCGCTGAGCGACTTGAGCGGCTACAGGATCTACTACGGCACCAGCGCGACGGCCCTCAATCAAACAGCTGTTGCCTCGGGAGCCGCCACGCGCACCTACACCGTCGGCAACCTCACCGCGGGCACCTGGTACTTCGCCATGACGTCGGTGAGTGGCACGGGTACCAGCGCAGTGGAGAGCGACCGCACTGGCGCCGTCTCCAAGGTCATCCCCTGACTTTGCCACCGAGCAGCATCTCGCTGCAGAACCCCGATATGAAACGTCGCCATTTTCTGCATCTCTCACCCGCCTTGGCTGGTCTGATTCCTGCGTTCAGCGATGCGCGCCCTTGCCCGCCCGGCATCTTGTCGGTGAACGGCGGCACCAGCACCACGACGGTGTGCCCGAGCGTTGCCCCGGCATGGTTCACGGCCATGCCGGCCACCACCTGGGTCGAGGTAGCGGGCGGCAGCGGTTTCGGCGCGACCTATCAAAACGGCGCAACCATTCGCACCGTCTCGCCCGACCCTCTTGCCTACCCCAATGCGCAAGGCGCCGAAGGTGTGGCGGCCGTGATGGACGACTGGACCGGCGGCTGCACCTACCAAGCCGGCGCTCAGTACTTGATCCCTTGCCAAGGTGGACACAACGGCTACTACGGCAACGAAATCTACTCACTCGCACTAAGAGCCAATGTACCTTCGTGGCAGCGCATTTGGGGACCCACGGCCGACGCACAAATCATGCGCACCGAGTACGGGTACAACGCGCCCTATGCCGGCTATGCCGATGGCGCGCCGCGTACCTCGCATGGTTGGTTCAGCAACCTGTGCACGACCAGTGGGCGCGTTCTCATCACCTTTTCCGACGCCTGCCCCACCGGAGAGTGGACGACCGAGTGCTACTCGATGGACGTCAAAAACACGGCTGCGGGCTGGACGTTTCACGGGCGCCTGTGGCAAACGCTGCCCGGCACACCGGGCTCGGGGTTTCTCTACCAAAACGGCCCGGGCGCCTACGACAAGACAAACAACCGCTTCTATCGCGCAGCCGAAGGCTCGGTGGCCAAGGGCGTGGTGGGCGTCAGCGTAGACGCCATGCTGGCTGCTGGCCCGCAGTCAAAGATCACCGGCCCTCAGGTGCCAGGCTCCAGCTTCCATGACTTTTTCTTCAATGGCATCGGCGGCGGCTGGAGCGCCATCCTCGACGACATGACGCCCCGCTGCTGGGTCGTTGCCTCGATTATCAACAACGAGGTTTGGATCATGGATCTCACCAATCCCAACGCCGGCTTCACGCGCAGAACAACCGCAGGAACCGCCAACGGATTCCTGCCGGGCCTCGGTGCCGTCTATCACAAGCCGAGCCGCGCCATCCTGGTGGGTGGGCACGAGCGAGGCAATACCTTGAATAAACTCAGTATTACGGGGACCAACCCACTCACCGCAACGTACACCTGGTCAGCCGTGACGATTGGTGGCCCCACGCCCAGGGCTTCCGTCAATCAACGTGGCACCTGGAACAAGTGGCAAATGATAGAAGACATGGGCAATGGCCAGTCGGCCATCGTGATGGCCACCAACGTCGACTACCCGACCTACGTGCTCAAGTTGCCCACCAGCGGCGTCTAGGGAAATCAAGATGCGTGACGTGCTCTCTCGGATCGCAATCTCTTGTGTCATCTCATGGGCCCTATCCGCCCCACTGACGGCCATGGCGCTGACCCCTACCGAAGACTTCCAGGCACGCTGCAATGCACCGGGTGTTGTGAAGTGCATCGGTTTCGACAACACCACCACCGACATCGTGAAAGGCGTGAACTTGTGGCCCGATGGTGCAGGCATCTATCGCGGCGTGCTCGACACGTCCGAGAAGGCGTCGGGCGCCGGCTCACTGCGCTTTGATTTGCCCGCGCCGCCCGTTGCGGGGGCCAACATCGCCGGTAGCTGGTCACCCGTCAGCAACGACGCCATGGGGCAGCTCTTTGGCGAGAACAGCACGTTCTATGTTCAGTTTCGCCAGCGCTTCTCGCCCGACATGCTGACCAACACCTGGGATTCGTCGTGGAAGACCGCCATCTTTCACCACAACCAGCTCACCTGCGCCGGCATTGAACTCACCACCAACAACCGCTACATGACCGGGCTGGCGATGATGTACACAGATTGCGGCGGGCGGGGTTTGATGACCACGCTGGATGGCACCCAACAGACCGACAACACCCCACTGTTGATGCAGCAAGGCGCGTACAACTGCCAGTACGCGATGGAGACGCCCAGTACCTGCTTTTACTTCGTGCCCAACGAATGGCTGGTGTTTTATTACAAGATCCAAGTCGGCACCTGGGGCCAGGCCAACAGCATGGTCGAGCTCTTCGTTGCGCGCCCGGGCTGGGCTGCGTTCAAACAGATCATCCGCGTGCCCAACATGCGGCTCGAATGCAACACCGATCCCTGTTCCCAGCTGCCCGGCAAGGCGCAGGGCTACAACAACGTGACGCTCACTCCCTACATGACCGGCCTTAACCCCAACTCGGGCAAGCCGGGTGTTGTTTCTTCAACCTGGTATGACGAGTGGATCGTGTCGACCCAACCCATTGCTTTTCCCGGGGGACGACGCCCCTTGCCCCCTTCCGGAGTACAAGTTCGTTAGCGCTGCCCGCAACGCGAACACTAAGCAGGCACGACCACTGCGGCGCGCCCCTGGCGCCACGCCGCCAGCTGACGAACCAGCACCGGCGATACCAGCGCCAAACCCGCCAGCGTCGGCGTGAGCCCGGGGGCAATCAACAGCAGTGCGGCCGCAAAGCACAGCAGCTGCTCCCAGCGCCGCATGGGCGCCAGCATGAACCGGCTGAGCGCTCCGGCCAGCACCACGATGCCCAGCACGCAGCCCACGAACGTGACGGTGAAGTCGTACGGCGTGAAACCTTTCGCCACCAGGAGCAGCGAAGGGGAGAACACAAAGACAAAGGGCACGAGTGCCTTGGCCATGCCCAGTCGGAATGCGATGTTGCCGGTCTTGAACGGATCACTGCCTGCCATGCCCGCGGCCGCATACGCGGCGAGCGCCACCGGCGGCGTGATGTCGGCGAGCACGCCGTAGTAGAAGACGAAGAAGTGCGCCACCAGCGGCTCCACCCCCAGTTGCACCAGCGTGGGGGCGGCCACGGTCACCATGATGATGTAGGTGGCAGTCGTCGGGATGCCGCAACCCATGAGGATGCAAACGACGGCTGTCATGACCAGCGCCGCGAACAAAGTCAGGCTGCGCAAGTCGACCCATGCCGCCGGAAGCACGCTGGCGAGCCCGCCCGCCATCATCTGCGCCCAGCTCGTGATGATGAAACTGATCTTGAAGCCCACGCCCGTCAGCGTGACAACCCCGATCACAATGCCGACCGCGGCGGCTGCGGCCCCCACGGCCAGCGCGTACTTGGCGCCGGTCTCGAACGCTTCGACCAGAACCTGCGGCGCAATGCGGCCTCGCGCACCCAGGCGCCACGCGCCAAAGCCGAACAGGACGCCCGCAACAAACAGTCCAAGCTTGATCTCGTCGGTTTGTGCGCCCAGGTCGACAAATGCCAGAGTCGCGAGGAGTGCATGCAGCAGCACCAGCGTGGCCCAGTTGATCGCCGTGTTGCCCTTCGTCTTGGTGCACACGCCGACGATCATGCACGACGTGATGCCGGTGAAGGCGGCCAGGTACGGTGTGCGCCCGCTCACCAGGATGCCGATCAGAAACACCAATGGGATCAAGGTCGGCCACCGCTGGCGCAGCGACTCCTTCAGCTTGGGCATCTCCTCTTCGGTCAGGCCGCGGAGGCCATTGCGTTTGGCTTCAAAGTGCACTTGCATGAAAACGCCGAAGAAGTGCATGAACGCCGGGACGACGGCCGCTGCGATGATGGTCTGGTAGGGGACATTCAAAAACTCCACCATCAGGAAGGCGGCCGCACCGAGCACCGGCGGCGTGATCTGGCCGCCGGTGGATGACGCAGCCTCGACGGCGGCGGCGAACTCACGCCGATAACCCACTCGAATCATCGCGGGAATGGTGAGCGATCCCACCGTCACCGCATTGGCCACCGAGGAGCCGGACAGCATGCCGAACATGGCCGATCCGAACACGCTGACCTTGGCCGGGCCGCCGGCATAGCGCCCGGCCACACTCGAAGCGACGTCCAGGAACAGCTGGCCGAGCCCGATGCGGGTGGCCATCACGCCGAACAGCACAAAGTGGAAAACGTAGGTCGCCACCACGCCCACCGCCACGCCATAAATTCCCTGGCTCGTGAGGTACTGGTGGTTGATCATCTGGCTCCAGCTCGCGCCTGCATGTTTGAGCAGACCGGGGAAGTAGGGGCCAGCCAGCGCGTACACGGTAAAGCCGATAGCGATCAGCGGCAGCGGCCAGCCCATCGAGCGGCGAGTCGCTTCCAGCAGGGTCACGAACAGCAGCGTGCCGAACACCACGTCGACCACGCCGGGATTGCCGACGCGAAAGGCCAGATCTTCAAAGATATAAGGGATGTACAGCACGCTGGCGGCGCAGGCGAGGCCCAGCAGCCAATCCACCACCGGCACCCCGCCGGGGGACAGCCAGGTGCTGGGGCGCACCTTGTCCGCATGGCGCTTGCTGGCGGCGAAAACCAGGAAAATGAGGCCAAGCACCAAGGCCAGGTGCACACCCCGGTGGGTGGTCTCGCGCAGCAGGCCGAATCCGGCGGTGTAGTAGTGGAAGCACGACAGCGCGATCAGCAGCCACTTGACGATATGCGACGCCGGCGGAAGCGTCGGGCGAAAACGCATATCGGGGTCGAACTTCTCCTCGAGCTCCTGCAGCTTGGCCGCGTCCAGTGCAACGTCGGCGGTGGTGTCTTGCGTCGTCATGTACCCCAGGCGTGCGACGCTTTACTTCAGCAGGCCGACTTCCTTGTAGAAGCGCTCGGCGCCCGGATGAAACGGGATACCCACGCCCTTGACGGCATTGTCGCGCGTGATGTACTTGCCCTTTGCATGGCCCGCCTGCAGCGTCTTTTGCGTCGCTTCGCTGTAAAGCGCCTTGGTGATCTGATAGACCGTCTCGGCATCCACCTTGGCGCTGGTCACGAACTGTGCGCCGACGGCGAGTGTTTGCACTGCCGGAACGTCCTTGTAGGTGCCCGCGGGGATGGCGTCCTGCGCGAACCAGGGGCTGGATTTCAGCAGCGCTTCTACCGGCGGTCCGGCCACCGGCACCAGCTCGATGCCGGCACCCGACGATGCGAGTTCGGCGATCGCGCCCGCCGGCGCGCCGCCGACGAAGAAAAAGGCGTCGAGCGACCCGTCCTTGAGCTTGTCACCGGCCTGATTGGGCTTGATGTAGTCGGGCTTGATGTCCGACTCCTTCAGGCCCCAGGCGGCGAGCACAAGACGCGCATCGATCAGGGTGCCCGAGCCGGGCTCGTCCAGCGCGACGCGCTTTCCCTTCAGGTCAGCCACGGTCTTGATGCCCGAGCCCTTCTTCACCACGATGTGAATGCTCTCGGGGTAAAGATTGGCGATCATGCGCAGATCGGCGAGCTTGGGCTTGCCTTCGAACACGCCGGTGCCGGTGAAGGCCCATGCAGCGACGTCGGATTGCGTGAAGCCACCCTCCAGGGCGCCGCCCGCAACGGCCGTGACATTGGCGAGGGAGCCGTTGCTGGCCTGCGCCGTGGCAATCAGCTTGCCGGGCTGCGACACCGCATTCGCGATCATGCCGCCCACGGGATAGTAGGTGCCGGCGGTGCCGCCGGTGCCAATGCGGAAGAACTGCTGCGCCTGGGCGGCCCCGGCGAATGCGAAGGTGGCGGCAATGGCCGCGGTCCAATGCTTGATGCTCATGAGTGGCTCCTGTGCTCTGGCTGCGATAGAAGGCAAGAAGTAGACCATGCGGCACCAAGCCGCCCCATCATGGAAGACCCCATGTGCAGCGCCGCGTCCTTCAAACCGTCAGCGTGGTCCGACCTGATCTGTAGAGCCGCGCTGTCACAGCGCTGCCATCTGGTAGCGGGATACTTCTGCGCTGAAAGCAGTTTGACCCCAGGAGACAAAAATTATGAATGAACACAGGACAGCCTTTATTCTTCAGCGCCTGCCAGTGATCCTGGCGGTCACCGCGGCGTCGTATGGACTGACCCAAACACAGGCCGCCCGCCCGGACTCGGCTGCACCGCGGGTCACGACCGGCAAAACATCCTCCTCTGTGCCTCGCCGAGCGGCGCACGCGGAGCTCATGGCCCACCATTGAGGCAAGCTTTGCAAAGATGACCGCCGCCCTCGGGCGGCTTTTTTTTGCCTGCTCTCAGCGCCCCCGTGCGTTGCGCTCTCGCGCCCGCCGGACCTGCCGACTCTGCGCGCTCAGCGCGGCGGCTTCCGCTTTTTGGGCGCGTCGCTGTCTGAATCGTTTACCCAGGACCCGGGCCACCGCGAAGGTGATGGCGAAGCCTGAGAACACGAGGAACAGTCCGAAGAAATCAGTGGGCATTTGCCAAGCATAGCGGCCGTTTGCAAATCCCTTGCGTCTGTCTGGCGCGTGACGCGTTGCTTCGACATGTAACTTTTGCGGCTGAGCTAAGGACCGGGCCTGAATTTGACTTTGTGGATTTGTTTGCGCCTATACCGGGTCGCGACTACAAGATGCGCGCACTACTCGCACGACCGGAACCCTTGCTCAGCAAGTATTGAGGCGGAACTCAGCTGTTTATAGCTGTTGCGCTTCAACTCAAACTCGACCATGCGCCCCCGTGTGAATTTTGTAAACCAACAGCTTGGTTTGCTTACCTTCCGTCAGTGCCTGCCTACAGCTTTGTGGGACTCGTCCTACTACTATCGCGCCTGCCGTTGAGTTTGGCGCGGCAGCTCGGGAAACGTCAACGGATTTGGCCCGATCTGAAGTGACGTGAATCGTTCACGTCCAGGCGACTCAACGGGACCACTGCCCGGCCTTTAGAACGCCGACTCGTTTTTTACATTTGGATCTCAGCAATGAAACGACGTGAATTCTCGATGACCGCCGGCGCGGCCGCGGCAGTAATGTTAACGACCGGTTGTGGAGGCGGGGGTGGAGGCGGCTCAGGGGGCGCCGCAGTTGCAGCATCGAACGGCGCAGCAGCATCGGGCGGCGCAGTTTCGGCAACAGGCGTAGGCCTCGAACCTGCCACCCCAGCCGTTTCGGTCAACGCCGACGCACCCAACGCCGTCCCCCTTTCCGGTCTGGCCATGGGCACCAATCTCTCTGGCATGGAATGGGCCAGGCCGGGCCTGCGCTACGGCCAGAGCACGATGCCCAACCTCAATTTCACGGTGCCGCGGGCGGCCGACGTTCGCTACCTCGCGGCCAATGGCTACAACAAGAACCGCCTGCCGATCCAGTGGGAACTGTTGCAGCCTATGCTGCACGACACGCAAGCGAACCCCACGGTGCAGGCCATCGTCGGCGCGCCCGGCGCGTTTCATGCCGGCTACGAGGCCTACATCACCGGCGTACTCGACGCGCATGCGGCCGTAGGCGCCAAGTGCATCATCGATTGCCACAACTACTGCCGCTACCAGGATTTCAAGTTTCAGCCCGACGGCTCCGTGGTCGGCCTTACCACTGCGGCCACCCCGCAGATCCGCCCTTTCACCACCGACGGCTCCCAGGTGCAGGAGCGCATCTTCGCGACTGCCCCTGGCGCCACGCTCAAGATAGCCAACTTCACCGACTTCTGGACGCGCGTCGCGAACAGATGGAAAGCCCACCCCGGCTTCGGCGGCTTCGGCCTCATGAACGAGCCACACGACATGCCCGCCGCCGGCACCACCGAAGCGTCGTACGGCAACGAGGACTTGACGATCTGGCCCGCCTTTGCGCAGGCGGCCATTCATGCGGTCCGCGCGGTGGATGCCTCCAATCCGATCTACGTGGCAGGCAATGAGTGGCAGGCCGCGATGACGCTGGCCACCAAGAACCCCGGCTGGCCGCTGGCGGGCAGCAACCTCATTTATGAAGTCCACATGTACCTGGATGCCTCCAGCAGTGGCTTTGCTTTTGACTTCGACACTGAGGTGGCCAAGCACTTCAGCGCCGGCATCGGCGGCCAGCCGATCGATCTCGATACCGGCGTCAATCGCCTGAAGATGGCCATCGACTGGGCGAAGGCCAAGGGCGTCAAGCTCGCTTTGACGGAAGTCGGCATGCCCATCGACGACCCGCGCTGGGAAGAGACGTTCCGCCGCGCCGTCAGCCTTGCCCGCGAGGAGGCCGTTGAGGCCTACAGCTGGATGGGGGGCAACCACTGCCCACTGCCCAACCACGCGACCAACCACGTGCCGGGCTGGCAC
>JBKJTX010000140.1:0-10589 GCA_046590315.1 Ramlibacter sp.
GCATTTGCGGCCACTGCACCAGCAGCTTTCGCGCGTCTGCATCCTGAGTCTGGTCGCGCTGAAGCGCCAGGTCCTCCGCCGCCTCGGCAGCGCGCGCCTTATCGGGCTTACCGACGCGCAGCATCTCCGCGGCCGCGCGCAGCTGCTGGATTTCTCGGGCCAGTTGGGCCTGTTCGCGCGCGCGCTTCTTGTAGCCGCGCACCGTGTCGCTGATCTCGGCCAGGTAGCGGGTGCGCGCAGCCGGCACCACGGGCGTCTGGTTGGTGCTGTGGCGCACGGCCACCTGCGGCAGGGCGCCGTCGGTGAGCTTCAGACCCAGTTGCGCCAAGCGAGGCTTGAGCGCCTGGTAAAGCGCCGTCACGCCGTCGTCGTTGAAGCGCGCCGCCATGGTGCCGAACACCGGCATCTCGTCGGGCCGCTTGCCCCACGCTTCCTTGTTGCGCTGGACCTGCTTGGCGACATCGCGCAACGCATCCTGCGCCCCCTTGCGGTCGAACTTGTTGATTGCCACGAACTCGGCGAAATCCAGCATGTCGATTTTCTCAAGCTGGCTGGCCGCGCCGAACTCGGGTGTCATGACGTACATGGGCACGTCCACCAGCGGCACGATGGCCGCGTCGCCTTGGCCGATGCCGGAGGTTTCCACCACGATCAGATCGAAGCCGGCCGCCTTGCACGCCGCGATGACGTCCGGCAGTGCGGCGGAGATTTCACTGCCGAAGTCGCGCGTCGCAAGCGAACGCATGAAAACGCGGTGCATGGCGGCCGCGCCACTCCAAGGCCCGATGGCATTCATGCGGATACGGTCACCCAACAGGGCGCCACCGCTCTTGCGGCGCGACGGATCAATCGAAATCACGGCCACGCGCAATGCATCGCCCTGGTCCAGGCGAAGCCGGCGAATGAGCTCGTCGGTAAGGGAGGATTTGCCCGCGCCGCCGGTGCCCGTGATGCCCAGCACCGGGATTTTCGTTGCGCTGGCGGCCGCCTTCACGTTGTCCATCAGCTTGGCGTCGGCCTTGCCGCTCTCCAGCGCCGTGATGAGCTGCGCAAGAGCACGCCAGTTCATCTCGTCGTGACCCTGGATCGCTTTGGCGTCTGGCGGGGCGTAGCCAGAGAGGTCCTTGTCGCACCGCATGACCATCTCGCCGATCATCCCGGCCAGGCCCATGCGCTGGCCGTCCTCGGGGCTGTAAATCCGCGTGACCCCGTAGGCCTGCAGTTCGCGAATCTCGGGCGGCACGATCACCCCGCCACCGCCGCCGAACACCTGGATGTGCTCTCCGCCGCGGGCCTTGAGCAGGTCGACCATGTACTTGAAATACTCGACGTGCCCGCCCTGGTAAGAGCTGATGGCGATTCCCTGCACGTCTTCCTGCAGCGCGGCCGTCACGACCTCATCGACGCTGCGGTTGTGGCCGAGGTGAATGACTTCGGCGCCCATGCTTTGCAGAATGCGCCGCATGATGTTGATGGCGGCGTCGTGGCCGTCGAACAGGCTGGCGGCCGTGACGAAACGCACCTTGTGCGTGGGACGGTAGTTGGCGAGCGCCTTGAATTCGGCAGATAGGTCGGTCATGCGGCGGTCCTCCAGCTCAAAAGCTTAATTGACGTTTACGTAAACGTCAATTGCCTCAACCGTACAGGTACTTGGGTAGCCACAGAGTCAAGCCGGGCCAGACGTACATGAACACCATGCAAAGGATCACGATCAGCATGTACGGCATCATCCCGGCGAAGATCTGGTTGATGGTCACATGGGAAGGCGAGACGCCCTTCAAATAAAAGGCCGACATTGCCACCGGCGGCGACAGGAATGCCGCTTGCAGGTTCACGAACACCAGCACGCCCCACAGGATGGGATCGATCTGAAAGTGCTGCAGTAGGGGCAGGAAGATCGGCACGAAGATCACGATGATTTCGGTCCACTCCAAAGGCCAGCCCAGCACGAAGATGATGGCTTGCGAGACGAGCAGGAACTGCAGCGGCGACAGGTTCATCGACAGCACCCATTCCTCGACGACGCGCTGTCCACCCAAGAGAGCGAAGACCGCGGAGAACAGGGCCGAGCCGACGAAGAGCCAGCACACCATCGACGTCGTTTTGGCGGTGAGGAACACGGCCTCCTTGATGCGCTGGAAGTTGAGCGTTCGCGCGTGCCAGGCCATCAGGAATGCACCTGCGGCCCCTACCGCTGCCGACTCGGTGGCAGTCGTGATGCCGAACAAAATCACCGCGAGGACGATCAGTGTGAGCAGCCCCAGGGGCATGACAGATGAGATGAGCATCCCGAGGATTTCGAACTGCTCCGCGTCGAATTTCCAGTAGTACCACGCAAGCAAAAGCAGCGCCACCGCGCACGTGATCCAGAACCCGATGTAGAAGCTCTCCGGCACGGCGACCTGGTGTGCGGCGTCAACCTGCGAGGGGTCACCCATTTGCTGGAGGGTTTCATCCGCAGGTGCGGGTGAGGTGCCAGCTTCCTTCGTTTCCGCCCCCGGTGGCTCCTGCAGCCCGCCCGAACCCGGTGGCTCTTGCACGCCTCCCGCCCCCGGTGGCTCTTGCAGCGAACTGGCAGGCGCAGGCGCCGCCGCGAGCTTCTGCGACTGAGCCGCAGCGGACTTGACCGGCGCCTGCGCGTCAGCTTGCGAATGGATCACGACATACCACCAGACCGCGCCCAAAGTGACGACGGTTAGCAGCACCGGGACGAGTGCTTTGGACAAACTGGAGGCAAGATTGCCCCAAGTGGTGGACGCTCCTTCTGCGCTCGCTTGCCGCGCGCGGCGCGGCGAGACCACTGCGGTAAATAGGGCCGGCAGCATGCGAGGGCCGTAGCTGGCCGCCACGTGCGCGACCCACGGCCGGATTGGCACAACCAGCTGGCTGTCCGGGATCTTCGGCGCGATCTTCGGGTTGATGAGCACCCAGCCGATGATGTAGATCAGGTACAGAAGCGCAAGAAAGAAGCCCGGAAACATCGCGGCCGCATACAACTTGACCACCGACTGCCCCGCAACCGCCGCGTACACAATGATCATCACCGACGGCGGTATGAGGATGCCGAGGGTGCCGCCTGCAGTGATGACGCCAGCGGCCAGCCGCGTGTCATACCCCGCATTAAGCATCGGCCTCATCGCAATCACGCCCATCAGCACCACCACGGCGCCTACCAGACCGCTGGCGATGCCCCAGAAGGTGCAGATGATGAGCGTCGTGACGGCGAGCGAGCCGGGGACCTTGCGAAAGGCGAGCTGCACGCTGTGGAACATCTTGTCGACGAGCGCCCCGCGCTCCATCACGTACCCCATCAGCACGAATAGCGGTATCGAGAGCAGGGTCTCGTTGGTCATGGCCCCGAAGGCGCGCTGCACCATCAGGTCGAATATCTTGTTGCTCCAGAAATGCTGGGCCGGATCGTAGAACGCGACGAAGCCGAACAGCATTCCCAGCCCCATCAGCGTGAAGGCGGTGGGAAAGCCCATCATGATCACGACAACAATGAGGCCGAGCATCGTCATGCCGAGTGCAGCGTTGCTCATGATCAGCCCTTCATCCCTTTTGACTTTTCGATGGCGAGCTGCCGCGATTCCTCGTCGACATATTCGCTGCCTGCCAGCTGCTGCGCCACCACGTCGGCCTCCTCGGCATCCTTCAGGCGCGCAGGCCATTCGCCGGTCTTCAGGCAAACGACGCAGCGGATGATCTCGGCGATGCCCTGCATCAGCACGATAGTGCCCGCTACCGGAATGATGAATTTAAATGGGTAGATCGGGATCGGCGTCGCGTTGAAGGTGGTCTCGTGGATCGCCAACGACTCCTGGAAGTAGGTCCAGCCAGCCCATGTCAGCGCGAGGATGCCCGGCAGGAAAAAGACGAAATAAAGCACCAGATCGAGCAGGGCTTGCCGGCGCGGCTTCATGTTGCCGTACAGGAAGTCGCCGCGCACGTGTCCGTTCTGCGCCAGCGTGTACGCGCCGGCCATCATGAAGAGCGTGCCATACATCATGTTGCTGACGTCGTAGATCCAGCCGGTAGGCGCGTTCAGGATGTAGCGTTTGAAGACCTCGATGCAGACCAGCAGCATCAACGTGACGATTAGCCAGGCGAAGGCCTTCCCAATCAAGGTGCTGATGAGGTCCGCCGTGTGGAGCAGTTTGGTGACGTTCATGAAAAAAAGCCATCCGGATGGGCGGATGGCAGGTGTTACAGAGGGGGTCGATCAGCTCTTCTTGCCGCTGAAGTAGTGGTTGTACGCTGTTTTGAAATCGATGGTGTAGTCGTTGTGCCAGGCGCCCACGCGTTGGGCGAACGCACGCTGGGAGTCCATCACCTTCTTGAACATGGGGTTCTCGGCGGCCTTTTTGGCAACGGTCTTGTCCCAAGCGGCGAGCTGGGCTCGCAGCACGGCGTCCGGCGTCTTGTAGAACTTGATCCCCGCCTTCTTCATCTCGTCGTAGTCCTTCGAGTTGCGGTCGGCGTGCTTCCAGCTCATGTCGGCGCTTGCTGCCTGTACCGCCGCCTGGATGATCGCCTTGAGTTCCGGTGCAAGCGCGTTGTACTTCGGGCCGTTGAAGAGAATCTCGAACTGCTCTCCGCTCTGATGCCAGCTCTGCAGCATGCAGTTCTTGACTACGTCGGGGAAGCCCAGCAGGCGGTCGCTGCTCGCATTGTTGAACTCCGCCGCGTCAATCAGGCCGCGGTCCAACGCAGGCACGATTTCGCCGCCGGGGAGCGGGTTCACCGACGTGCCCATTTCCGTGAACATGTCCACGGCAAGGCCCACGGTGCGGAACTTCAGGCCCTTCATGTCTTCGACTTTTGCAACCGGCTTCTTGAACCAACCGAGAGGTTGCACCGTCATCGGGCCGTACAGAAATGACACTACGTCCATGTTGATGGACTTGTAGATTTCCTCGAGCAGGGCCTTGCCGCCGCCGTAGTAGTGCCAAGCGAGGACCAGGTTGGCATCCAGGCCGTGGGCTGGACCCGAGCCCCAGATTGCCAGTGCGGAGTTCTTGCCGTAGTGGTAAGCCACCACGCCATGTCCACCATCGAGCGTGCCCTTGTTCACTGCTTCGAGCAGCTGGAACGCGGGGACCACGGCACCTGAGGGCAGCACCTCGATCTTCAGACGGCTGCCCGCCATGTCGTTCACCTTCTTGGCGAAATCATTCGCGTATTCATGAAACAGGTCCTTGGCCGGCCAGGTGCTTTGGAAGCGCAAGGCGGTCGTCTGCGCGACGGCGATCATGGGCGCGGACAGGGCGCCTGCGGCTACCGCGGCGCCCTTCAGCAGACTGCGGCGGCGGGGGGCTTTGGGTTGAGTCATGAGTGTGTCCTGGGGTTGAATTGAAATCGTTAGCAAGCTATCTTTGGCTCCGACGGCACGATGCGAAACAGGGTTTTCACCGAGCGTCTAATGCACTGAGCCTTATTCGTTACACCCCGAGGAGCCACACATGGATCGCAGACATTTCTTCCAAGGCACGGCCGTTGCCGCCGCATCCGCAAGCCTCGCGGGCTGTGCTGCTTCCTCATCCATGCCGGGGCCCACACCATTTGCAGTGCCGGGCACATTTATCCCAGTGGTCGGCACGGATGAGCGATTTCCGGTTCGCAGGATCTACTGCATAGGCCGCAACTACCGCGCTCACGCGATCGAGATGGGATCGAACCCCGACCGCGAGCCGCCGTTCTTCTTCCAGAAACCGACCGACGCGATCCAGGTTGTCGCCGTTGGCAGCGTCCCCGATCATCCCTATCCGCCGCTCACGAAGAACTACCACTATGAAGCCGAGCTGGTGGCGGCGATCGGCAAGGGCGGGCGCAATATCCCGGTGGCGAGTGCACTCGAGCACGTCTGGGGTTACACGCTGGGGCTGGACATGACGCGCCGCGACTTGCAGCGCGCGATGGGCGATGAAAAGAAACCTTGGGAAATCGGAAAGAGCTTTGACCGGTCCGCGCCAATCGGACCCTTACACAAGGTGGCGCAGATCGGCCACTTCACGCAAGGCGCCATCTGGCTCAAGGTCAACGGTCAACTCAAGCAGAACGCCAACCTGAACCAGATGATCTGGTCGGTGGCCGAGCAGGTGAGCAAACTTTCAGAAGCCTTCGAGCTGTTCCCCGGCGACATCGTTTACTCGGGCACGCCCGAAAATGTAGGGCCGGTGGTGAGGGGCGATGTGATCGAGATGCACATCGACGGCTTGCCCAACCTGAGCGTGAAGATAGTCTGAGCGCGTCCCGGGGCGTCCCGGGGCGTCCCGGGGCGTCCAGGGGCGTCCAGCGGGTGGCCCGGAATACGCTGGCAGAATTCAGGGCGATCATGGATGAATTGAACTTGCCCCAACCCAAGCGCGTCGCGGAGGCCCGGCCGGCGAACCGAAGCGCGGGTCCGCGCCACGACGCGGGCGGTGAGCCGTCGGTGCCGCGTGCGGCACAGGGCTACGCCGGCGATGTCTCGCCGCAGCTTGCTTTCGAGTGGTGGCAACGAGGTGACGCGGTCCTGATTGACGTGCGCAGCGACGCCGAGCGCGAGTGGGTTGGCTTCGTGCCTGGCGCCGTGGCGCTCGCCTGGAAGCAGTGGCCGGGCATGGCGATGAACACAGCTTTTGACGAGGACCTCAAGGCGGCCGTTCCGCCCCGCCACAAAGCACTGCTTTTATGCCGAAGCGGCGTGCGATCGATCGCCGCGGCCAAGCGCGCTACCGAGCTCGGTGTCGAGGCTTACAACGTCCTGGAGGGCTTCGAGGGCGACCCGGACGAGAGCGGCCAGCGAGGCAAGCGGGGCGGTTGGCGCCTTCGCGGCCTTCCCTGGCGGCAGAGCTGAGCCGCATCCAACTATCAACTCCGAAAGAACAAGCTTCATGGCTGTCAATCTGTTCGCGCCCCGAGCCGGCGAACTCGATCCCATTGCGGGCTTGCGCATCGGCGTGGCCGAGGCGGGCATTCGAAAGGCCAACCGCAAGGACCTCACGGTCGTGCTGATAGATGCAGGCGCGTCAGTCGCCGGCGTGTTCACGCAGAACCGGTTCTGTGCAGCGCCGGTGCAGATTTGCCGTGACCATTTGGCCTCAGGCGACATTCGCGCCATGGTGATCAACACCGGCAATGCCAATGCGGGCACCGGTGAAGACGGCCTGGTGCGCGCACGCACGAGCTGCATCGCGCTGGCGCGCAAACTGGAGATCGCGCCCGAGCAGATCTTGCCGTTTTCCACCGGCGTGATCATGGAGCCACTGCCCGTGGATCGGATCGAAGCGGGCCTGCCCGCGGCAATCGCCGATGCATCGGACAACAACTGGCTGCGCGCCGCAGAAGCCATCATGACGACGGACACGGTGCCCAAAGCCTTCAGTCGGCAGGTGGCGATTGACGGGGTGACAGTGAGCATCACCGGCATCAGCAAAGGCGCCGGGATGATCCGGCCCAACATGGCGACGATGCTGGGTTTCATGGCCACCGATGCGAAGGTCGACCAGACCATCATGCAGCGGCTGGCGTTGGAACTTGCGGAGGGCTCCTTCAACCGCGTGACGGTCGACGGTGATACATCGACCAACGACTCGTTCGTCGTCATCGCGACCAACAAAGCGGACCACGTATCCGTCACCTCCCTGGAGAGCGAGAGCGGTCGCGCGCTTAAAGCCGCGATGCAGGACGTCGCCCGCCAACTGGCACAGGCAATCGTGCGCGACGGCGAAGGTGCGACCAAGTTCATCACCGTGCGGGTGGAAGGTGGCCACACGGGCGAAGAGTGCCGCAAGGTGGCCTACGCGATTGCCCACTCGCCGCTGGTGAAGACGGCGTTTTTTGCGAGCGACCCCAACCTTGGCCGCATCCTGGCGGCGGTGGGCTACGCGGGGATCGATGACCTCGACCCGAGACAAATTGATCTCTACCTGGACGACGTGCACGTCGCTGTGCACGGTGGCCGTAACCCGGCCTACCGTGAAGAAGACGGTCAGCGCGTCATGAAACAGAGCGAGATTACCGTGCGTGTCGTGCTGGGTCGCGGCACTGCCGTCGACACGGTCTGGACCTGCGATTTGAGCCACGACTACGTCAGCATCAATGCCGACTACCGCTCATGATGGCCGCACATGAATGAAAAGTTCGAGCACCTGATCGAGCGGGCGGCCCACCTGCTGGCCCGCATTGAAGCCATCCTGCCGCAGCCGCTGGGCCCGCCCGACTGGAGTGCCGCGGTCGCCTGGCGCTACCGCAAGCGATCGACTGGCCACGGCGTGTTGGAGCCGGTGCGCCAAGTGGCCGCGATCCGGCTGGTGGAGTTGAGAGAGATCGAGCCGCAAAAGGAAAAGATCCGGCGCAACACCCTGCAGTTCGTGGACGGCCAACCCGCCAACAACGTGCTGCTCACGGGTGCGCGCGGCACTGGAAAATCTTCATTGATCAAGGCGTGCCTCAACGAATACGCGGCCCAGGGCCTGCGTCTTATCGAAGTGGACAAGGCCGACTTGGTGGATTTGCCTGACATCGTGGATGTGGTCGCGTCCAGGCCGGAGAAATTCGTGGTGTTCTGCGACGACCTGAGTTTTGAGGAGGGCGAGCCCGGCTACAAGGCGCTCAAGTCCATTCTCGACGGTTCAGTGGCCGCGGCGAGTGCAAACGTGCTGATCTACGCCACCAGCAACCGTCGCCACTTGCTTCCGGAATACATGAAAGAGAACCTGAGCTACCAGCACACGGAAGACGGCGAGGTTCATCCCGGCGAAGTGGTGGAAGAAAAAATTTCCCTGTCTGAACGCTTCGGCTTGTGGGCGAGCTTCTACCCGTTCACTCAGGACGAGTACCTGGCGATCACCGCGCAGTGGCTGTTGTCGTTCGGGGTCACGGCAAGCGCGATCGATGCCGCGCGGCCCGAAGCGCTGGTGTGGGCGCTCGAGCGCGGCTCGCGCAGTGGCCGTGTCGCCTACCAGTTCGCGCGCGATTACGCCGGCCGGAATTGTTGAGCCCCCACGCTCCGCGCTGCGCGTCGTCGCTGCCCCCCGAGGGGGCCAACCCCGCCTTGGGGCGGCCCGGCGGCGGGGTTTTCTCATGAGCGGCCCGCCGCTGGTCGCCGATGGCGACCGCCCGCGCGAGGGCGGCGCCCACCGCAAGGAAGTCGAGGTTGCGGTCGGCGTCCTGATCCGACCCGACGGCGCATTCCTTCTGACGTCCCGCCCGCCGGGCAAAGTCTACGAAGGCTACTGGGAATTCCCGGGCGGGAAGATAGAGACCGGCGAAACCGTCGAGCAAGCACTGCGGCGCGAGTTGATCGAGGAGATCGGCGTGACGATCGGCGCCGTGCAGCCCTGGCGAATCAAGCGGGTCGATTATCCCCACGCGCTGGTGCGACTGAATTTCTGCAAGGTCTACCAGTGGCAGGGTGAATTGCACATGCACGAGGGCCAGAATTTTTCGTGGCAGCAGCTGCCGGTCCAGGTCGCCCCGCTGTTGCCTGGGACCATCCCCGTCATCCAATGGTTGGAGGAGGAACGCGCAGCCTGATCACTGCACCTGGGGGTTGCCGGAAGGTGCGTCATCGGTCGCTTCAGGATCGGGCACTCGGAACTCCTCGTTGGCCCACGCACCCAAGTCTCCGGCCTTGCAACGCTGCGAGCAGAACGGTCGGTACGGATTGGTTTGCGCGTAGATGCTGTCGCCGCCGCAAGCCGGACAGCGCACGATGCGCTGCAGCTTCATGAACAGAGCGTGAGTTCGAACTGTGCGTTGTCGTTGCTGGCCTGGAGGCGATCGGCAGTCTCCTGCCGCATCAAGCGCACCGAGACCATCAGCCGGTTGCCGCTGATCTCCGGCACCAGCCCCAAGGTCGGGTCCAGGCGCAAACGCAGCAGCTGGAAGGTCCGTCCCTGCGGCAGGCTTTGCTGCAACTGGCCATGGCTCGCCATGACTTTCTGAGGCGTTCCCGAATCGCGCAGCAGTTTGAGCAACAGGTGAACTGCCTCCGCCAGCGGGGCAAGGGTGGAAGCCCAGCGCTCCAAGTCGGCCTGGCGTTCGGGAGCGCTGCGGTGCTGCCACGCAAAGTAAGCCGGCAAGTCGAATTCGCAGGTTCCACCGGGGATGCCAACGCGGCTGCGGATGCTCATGAGCCAATCGTTTTCGGTCAGCGACTGGCCCGCCTTTCCGGGAAGGCTGTTCAAGGCCGAAAAGTAGCGATCAAGCTTGCCGACGACCTCATCCAGCACCGATTCGGAAATTGCCGGATTGCCGCGATAGCTGTTAAGGGCCATGCGCTGCTTGTCGAGATCTTTCATCACGTCGGACTTGAGGTCGGCGCGGGCGGCCACGTCCATCACTTCGAAGATCGTAGCCAGCGCGTAGTGGTGATCGATCGGATGCGTGCGCGGAACGAGCTCGCTGAGGCGACGAAACAGGTGTTCCAGGCGCAAATAGGTGCGGATGCGTTCGTTGAAAGGGTATTCGTAGAGGATCACGCGCGCCATCATAGCCCGAAGCGCTGCGCGGCCTGCGCCACTTCGTCCCTCAGCTTCTCCAGCGACAACCCCTCGTTACAGATCACCATGTCGGCGGCGGCCAACCGCTCTTCGCGAGTCGCC
>JBKJTX010000169.1:0-16730 GCA_046590315.1 Ramlibacter sp.
GCGCATCGCGCCGGGGCCTACCTGAAGTCCACGGGCCTGGGCGACACCGCGTATTTCGGCCCGGAGCCCGAATTCTTCATCTTCGACGACGTGCGCTGGGGCAACGACATGTCGGGCTCGTTCTTCAAGATCGACGAGTACGAGGCGCCCTGGAACTCGGGCAAGAAGCTCGAAGGCGGCAACAAGGGCCATCGCCCGACCACCAAGGGCGGCTACTTCCCGGTGCCGCCGGTCGACAGCATGCAGGACATGCGCGCCGAGATCTCGCTGATCCTCGAGTCGCTGGGCATCCCGGTCGAAGTGTTTCACCATGAAGTGGCGGGCGCCGGCCAGAACGAAATCGGCACCAAGTTCAGCACGCTGGTGCAGCGGGCCGACTGGACCATCTTGCTCAAGTACGTCGTGCACAACGTGGCCAATGCGTACGGCAAGACGGCGACCTTCATGCCCAAGCCCCTCGTCGGCGACAACGGCTCCGGCATGCACGTGCACCAGTCGGTCTGGAAAGATGGCAAGAACCTGTTTGCCGGCGACGGCTATGCGGGCCTGTCGGACTTCGCGCTTTATTACATCGGCGGCATCATCAAGCACGCGCGTGCTCTGAACGCCATCACGAACCCCGGCACCAACAGCTACAAGCGCCTGGTCCCCGGCTTCGAGGCGCCGGTCAAGCTGGCTTACTCGGCGAAAAATCGCTCGGCGTCGATCCGCATTCCGTACGTGGCCAATCCGAAGGGCCGCCGCATCGAAGCGCGGTTCCCTGATCCGCTGTGCAACCCCTACCTGGGATTTGCCGCACTGCTGATGGCCGGTCTGGACGGCGTGGAAAACAAGATCCACCCGGGCGAAGCCGCAACCAAAGACCTGTACCACCTGCCGCCGGAAGAAGACGCGAAGATCCCGACCGTGTGCCACAGCCTGGACCAGGCGCTGGATTATCTGGACACGGGCCGCGGCTTTCTGACCAAGGGCGGCGTCTTTACCGACACCATGATCGACGCGTACATCGAGCTGAAGATGCAGGAAGTGACGCGCTTCCGCATGGCGGTCCATCCGGTCGAATACGACATGTACTACTCGCTGTAAATTTATCCAGCTTGTTGTGTAAAAGGACCGCTTGGGCGGTCCTTTCTCGTTTGGAATCAAAGGCTTGTTTGGATTTTCTGATGAGTTGCGTGATACTGGCAGACCGTCTTGTGCCTTAGGGCGCGAGGAGTCAGAGCATGAAGACCGCCTTACTGATCCCACTGTTTGCCGCCGCCCTGGTGGGCAACAGCCACGCCCAGACCATCTACCGCTGCGTCGGCAACATCTATACCAACGATGCGGCCGAGGCTCGCGCCAAGGGTTGCAAGACCATGGATGGCGGACACATCACCGTCGTGCAAGGGACGCGTGTTAGCAACGTCAGCAGTGTTAGCAGTACTAACAATCCGCCGGTGCGCGTGGCGGTGGCGGCGCCTCAAGCCGTCTCGTCGCAGGGCCAGCGCGTGGATGCCGACGAGCAGCGTGCTCGCGATTCGGGTGCCCGAGCGATTCTGGAATCAGAACTCAAGAAGTCCGAGATGCGCCAGGCCGAACTGGCCAGGGAATACAACAACGGCGAGCCCGAGAAGCTGGGCCCCGAGCATCGCAATCCTCAGAAATACCTGGACCGCGTCGCTGAGCTGAAGGCCAGCATAGCGCGCACCGAGAGTGACATTGCCGGCATCAAGCGGGAGCTCTCTCGCGTTGCGTCAAAATGAAGGCTTGACCCCGCCGGCGCCTTCATCCACGCGATTCCAGTCGTTAGACCTGCTGGCCACCCTCGTGGCCGTGGTCGGCGGCGACGGCGCTGTGCTGTTCGCCAACTCCGCTCTTGAAGACGCGCTCGGCATCTCGCGCCGGACCATCGAGGGCTCCAATTTCCCGCACTGCTTCACCGAACCGCAAACGCTGCAGAACGCCTTGGCCGGCGCCCGCGGCAATGAGTTCGCTGCCCTGCGCTATGACGCCTGGCTGCTGCGCACCGGCAGCGCCGAGCCGCTGCCCGTCCATGTGGTGGTTGCGCAGACCGACCAGGCTGCCGAGTTCGTGGTGGAACTGCTGCCCCTGGAAGCGCAAGCCAAACAGGATCGCGAAGAGCGGCTGATCGACCAGGCCCTGGCCAACAAGGAGTTGATCCGCAACCTGGCACACGAGATCAAGAATCCCCTGGGCGGCATCCGCGGAGCGGCGCAGCTGCTCGTGATGGAGATCGAATCGCGCGAGCTGAAGGAGTACACCAAGGTCATCATTCACGAGGCGGACCGGCTCCAGACCCTGGTTGACCGGCTGCTGGCCCCGCATCGGCGCCCCCACGTGGTCGGCGACGTCAATATCCATGAAGTCTGCGAACGCGTCCGCTCGTTGATCCTCGCCGAGTTTCCCAAGGGGCTGACGTTTGTGCGGGAGTACGACACGTCTATCCCGGAGTTTCGGGGCGACCGCGAGCAGTTGATCCAGGCGGTGCTCAACATCGCGCACAACGCCTGCCAGGCGCTGACGGAGCGCATCGCGGCCAGCGACGCGCGGCTGGTGTTTCGCACCCGCATCGCCCGCCAGGTGACCTTCGGCAAGCAACGATACCGACTGGCACTGGAATTGCATGTCATCGATAACGGGCCCGGTGTGCCTCATTCCATTCAGGACCGCATCTTCTTCCCGCTCGTTTCGGGAAGGGAAGGCGGTTCAGGTCTGGGGCTGACGCTGGCGCAAACCTTCGTCCAGCAGCATCATGGGCTGATCGAGTGCGACAGCGTGCCCGGACGGACGCATTTCAAGCTATTGCTTCCGTTGCCATGAAAAGTTAGCGACCTTGGGGAGACAAGAACACATGAAGCCGATCTGGATCGTTGACGATGACCAATCCATCCGCTTCGTGCTGGAGAAGGCCCTTCTTCGCGAAGACCTTCCCACCCGCAGCTTCACCAACCCGCGCGAGGTGCTGCAGGCGCTCGAATCGGAGGACGACGAAAACGGCCCGCAGATTCTGGTGAGCGACATCCGTATGCCCGGCGGCTCGGGCCTGGACCTCCTCACCAAGGTCAAGGAAAAGCATCCAGGCCTGCCGGTCATCATCATGACGGCCTTCTCCGATCTCGATAGCGCGGTGTCGGCTTTCCAGGGCGGCGCCTTCGAGTATTTGCCCAAGCCCTTCGACTTGCCCAAAGCGATCGAGCTGATTCGCCGCGCAGTGGAAGAAAGCCAGCGGGAAGAAGTGGCGGAGGAGCGGATGGCCGCGGCGCCCGAGATGCTGGGGCAGGCGCCGGCCATGCAGGACGTGTTCCGCGCGATCGGCCGCCTTTCGCAAAGCAACGTCACGGTGATGATCACAGGCGAGTCGGGTTCGGGCAAGGAACTGGTAGCCCGCGCGCTGCACAAGCATTCACTTCGCGCGAATGGTCCTTTCGTGGCGATCAACACCGCCGCCATTCCGAAAGACCTGCTCGAAAGCGAACTGTTCGGTCACGAGCGCGGCGCCTTTACCGGGGCCCAGACCATGCGACGCGGGCGGTTTGAGCAGGCCGATGGCGGAACGCTCTTTCTTGACGAAATTGGCGACATGCCGTTCGACCTGCAGACGCGTCTGTTGCGTGTGCTGTCCGACGGCCACTTCTATCGTGTCGGTGGACACAATGCCGTGAAAGCGAACGTCCGCGTGATCGCTGCCACGCACCAGGACCTGGAGCAGCGCGTCAAAGAGGGCGCGTTCCGCGAAGACCTGTTCCATCGCCTGAACGTCATCCGCCTGCGACTGCCCGCGCTGAGAGAGCGGCTGGAAGATATTCCCATGCTCGCACGGCACTTCCTTCAGCAAAGCGCCAAGCAATTGGGCGTGGAGCCCAAGCGCATCTCGGACGCCGCGCTGGTGCGGCTGGCCACCTTCGGTTTTCCCGGCAACGTGCGCCAGCTCGAGAACATCTGCCACTGGCTCACGGTGATGGCGCCGGCGCAACTCATCGAGCCGAAGGATCTGCCACCCGAGGTGGCACTCGCGTCCGGCGAAGGCATGCCGACGAAGGCGGTGCCCGCGGCCGAACCGCAGAAAGGCGCGGTGGCGCATGAAGTGCCGGCTTCAGAAGCAACTGCCATTGCCGCGGCCCACGGCGCAGCATCTCAAGGCCAGCGCGGTTGGGAGTCGGGCCTGGAGGACGAAGCGCTGGAGCTTCTCGCCAGCGGCCGGCATGACGTGTGGGAGGCGCTCACCAAACGCTTCGAATCGAAGTTGATCCTCACGGCATTGGCCAACACCCGCGGCCGGCGCATCGAAGCCGCGCAAAAGCTCGGCATCGGCCGCAACACCATCACGCGCAAGATCCAGGAGTTGGGGCTGGAGTAGGCTGCCGGCCGGTAGACTAGATTTCCACGGTCACCGGCGCATGATCGCTCGGCTGCTTCCATTTTCGCGGGACGCGATCGATCGAACAGCTCTTCACATGCGGCCTGACCCCCTCGGTCACGAGAATGTGGTCAATGCGCAAGCCTTTGTTCTTCTGGTAGCCCAGCATCCGATAGTCCCACCAGCTGAAGCTTTTCTCGGGCTGATCGAAGAGCCGGAAACTGTCGCACAAGCCCAGCTCGCAGAGCTTGCGGAAGTGATCGCGTTCTTCCGCGGTGTGATGGATCGTTTCGCGCAGGCCGCCAGGATCGTACGAGTCGCGGTCTTCCGGCGCGATGTTGAAGTCGCCGAGTAGCACGAGGTTGGAGTGCTTCGCGACTTCCTCGCGCAGGTAGTCGCAGAGGCCACGCAACCAGCGCATCTTGTAGTTGAACTTCTCGGTGCCGGGCATTTGCCCGTTCACGAAATAGCCATTGACGAGGCGCAGTTCACCGGCGGGCGAGTCGATCGTGCCAGCGATGACGCGCGAATGCTCGTCAGCAAAGCCGACGATGTTCTTCACCACGTCTCGCACGGGTTGGCGGCTTAGGATCGCCACGCCGTTGTACGTCTTCTGGCCGAACACAGCGCAGTGTTCGTAGCCGGCTGCGCGCAGGGCCTCCAGTGGAAACTTGTCGTTAGTGAGTTTGAGCTCTTGCAGGCACAGCACGTCGACCGGATTCGCCGCGGTCCAGTCCAGCACGTGCTGAAGCCGCGCAGTGAGGGAGTTGACGTTCCAGGTCGTGATCTTCATCAAATGTGCATGGCCGCCAACACGCCGACCACGATGCCGATGACCCCCATGCCGAACATGCCCCACTCGAGCCACTTCTTCCTGGTCAGCAGTGCGATGGCGGCGAGGGCTATCGACACTTGCAGTGTGGTGGTGGCCTGCGCCCAGCGGTGGTGTTGATGCATCTGCTCGTCGCTTTTTGTGTCCCACTGTTTGGCCTGGGATTCGATCGATTCGGCGGCGACCTGAATCTCTTTCTTTTCCTTCTCATAGCGGTCAACCTTGGCCTGGTACTTGTCCTTGTCGGGTTGCGCAGGCGCAAGGTCGCGCGAGACTTCGGCCAGGGACTGCTTGGTGCTTTTGGCCTGGAAGTAATTCCACTGATTGGAGGCCTCGGTCTTTTTGATGGCGGCGTTGTTCTTGAACAGGCCCGCATTGGCCTGCGTCGCGCCACCCATGTACGAGAAGATTGCGCCAAACGTCGCGATCACGGCGGTGAACATCGCGATCTGGTTGATCATGCCGCCGGCCGAGTCGCCATGCGCGCCAGCGTGTTGTGCCGCGTGCTCCAATTCGTGTTCGTGCGGACCGTGTACGTGAAATCCTCCTTCGGACATATCAAGCTCCTCGTTGTGTGTATGTGACAAAACTGTACGGCAGGCCGTTGACCGAGACATGGAACTCTCGCGCGACCTCGCTCCATTGCGGACCCAATGGCGCTTCGTAGACGTCGCCATCAAAATCCGCGTCGATCTCGGTAACTTCGGCTACGGACGCTAGTGGTTGCGCCTGCGCAAAAATTTCGGCGCCGCCAAGTACCCAGACCTGCGTCTGGCCGGCGCACAGCGCAATCGCTTCGGCCAGCGAAGCCGCGCGGCTTGCGCCCTGCGCATTCCAGTCCGCCTGGCGCGTGACGACGACGTTGACGCGGCCAGGCAACGGTCTGAAGCGCGGCGGCAGCGAGTCCCAGGTCTTGCGGCCCATGATGACCGGACAACCCATGGTGAGCTGCTTGAAATGGGCCATGTCTTCGGGCAGGTGCCAGGGCATGCCGCCGTCTTTGCCGATCACGCCGTTGCGCGCGCGCGCGTAGATCATTCCGATCTTCATCAGACGGCCACCGGCGCTTTGATTGCGCCGTGGCTCTCGTAGCCTGCGACCTCGAAATCGTCGTACTCGTACTCGAAAATCGAGGCCGGCTTGCGCTTGATGACGAGTTCCGGATAAGGGAAGGGCGCGCGGCTCAATTGCAGTTCCACCTGCTCGTGGTGGTTGCTGTAAATGTGGCAGTCCCCGCCGGTCCAGACGAAGTCGCCGACGCCCAGATCGCACTGCTGCGCCATCATGTGCGTGAGCAACGCATAGCTTGCGATGTTGAATGGCACGCCCAGGAAGATGTCGGCGCTGCGCTGGTAAAGCTGGCAGGACAGCCGGCCCGGGGCGCCAGCCACCTCCGATGGCGCCACATAAAACTGGAAGAACGCGTGGCAGGGCGCAAGTGCCATTTTCGGAATATCTGCCACATTCCACGCGCTCACGATGATGCGGCGCGAATCGGGGTTGGTCTTGATGGTCTTCACCGCCTCGGCAATCTGGTCGATGTGACCGCCATCCGGTGTCGGCCAACTGCGCCACTGCACGCCATACACCGGGCCGAGGTCGCCGTCGGGTCCGGCCCATTCGTCCCAGATCGAGACGCCGCGTTGCTTCAACCAGTTGTTGTCGCTCGAACCCTGCAGGAACCACAGCAGTTCCTGGATGATGGACTTGAGGTGCACCTTTTTTGTCGTCACCAACGGAAAGCCATCGTTCAGGTCGAAGCGCATCTGGTAGCCAAACACGCTGCGCGTGCCGGTTCCGGTGCGGTCGGTCTTGGGCGTGCCATGCGTGTACACATGGCGCATGAAGTCCTCGTACTGGGAGCGGACAGGTCGGGCGGCGGCGGTCATGGCGCAATTATGCGCACGGCGCGCAAAGCACCTTACGGCCGAATGACCCGTCCGGGGTTCATGGTGTTGGCCGGGTCCAATGCGCGCTTGATCGCTCGCATCAGCTCCAGGGCCACGGCGGATTTGTGCTGGAGCAGCTTGCCCGCCTTCAGGCTGCCGATGCCATGCTCCGCCGAGATCGAACCACCGAAGCGCCGAACCGAGTCATACACCAGCGTGTTCACTTTTTCTTCCCACTGGTCCAGGAAAAGCGCACTGTCAGTGCCTTTCCGTGCCTGGACGTTGTAATGGAGATTGCCATCGCCGAGGTGGCCGAAATTCACGAGCCGCACGCCAGGGATCAGACGCTCGAGAAGCGCATCGGTCTCCCGGCAAAAGTCGGGGATCCGGGATACCGCAATCGAGATGTCGTGCTTGATATTCAGACCCTCTTCGGCCTGCGCCAACGGAATGCATTCCCGGATGTGCCAGAGCTGGTGTGCTTGCGTCAAATTCTCCGCCACCACCGCGTCGGTGACGCAGCCTTCCTCCAGGGCGGTCTCCAGCAGGCGCTCGAACTGTGCCCGCGCATGCAGCTCTGACTCTTGGTCGGAGTTCTCCAGCAGGACGCAGAAGGGTGACTGCTCGTGAAAAGGTACGCGCATTTGCGTGAAGTGAACCGCGACCAGGCTAAGCGCGAATTGCCCCATGACCTCGAATCCGGTGAGGCCCGCGCCCAGCTCACGATGGGCGATGCCCAGCAGCCGCACGGCATCCTCCAGCGTCGGCACTGCTGCCCACGCGGTGAGCGTCGCAGCCGGGCGGGGATAAAGCTTGAGGGTGGCGGCCGTGATGATTCCCAGCGTGCCCTCGCTGCCGATGAACAGGTCGCGCAGGTCGTAGCCGGTGTTGTCCTTGCGCAAGCCCGTGAGACCGTTCCATATCTCGCCTTGTGCCGTGACCACCTCGAGCCCGAGACACAATTCGCGCGCATTGCCATAACGAACAACCTGCGTGCCGCCGGCGTTGGTAGACAGATTGCCGCCGATAGTGCAACTGCCCTTTGCGGCAAGACTGAGCGGAAACAACAAGCGGGCCGCTTCGGCGGCCTCCTGCGCGCGCTGCAAGATGCAGCCGGCTTCCACCGTCATGGTCAAGTTGACGGCATCGATCTCGCGCACTGCCTGCATACGCTGCAGACTGAGCACGACCTGCGTGCCGGACTCATCCGGCGTCGAGCCGGCGACCAGCCCCGTGTTGCCGCCCTGCGGAACGATGGCGACGCTCGCCGCCGCGCACGCCTTGACGACTTGCGCCACCTCCGTAGTGGACCCCGGCCGCACGACAGCCAGTGCCTTGCCGCGCACGCGCTTGCGCCAATCCTGTTCCCAGGCACTGAGGTCGCCTTCGGTGAGCACGTTGGCGACGCCGACAATCGCCGCCAGCGACTGCACAAGGGTATTCATCCGTTTTTCCTCCGTGGCCCGAGTCGCAGCTGCACGTGCGCTATGCACGCGAAGAATAAGGAAAGGCACAGCGCGATCTCGATCAAGGCGAGCGTACCGCTCACCCCGGCGTTGCTCCACGCTCGCATCACGCCTTCAATAAAGTAGGGCCAGACCAGCAAACTGACCCAGCGGTAGGTATACAGCCGCAACCGCAGGAGACCCGCGAGTGGCAAGCAGAGTGGAAAGACTTTCGCCGCCCAGAGGCCGGGCGGCCTGGAAGGCGCCAACCACAACTCCCACACCAAGCCCAGCACTATCAGAGCGAGCACGCTGCCAACGGCCAGCCAGCGGGTTGCGGAAACGGGCCCGGAAGGCGGCGCGGCTGAAGCGGATTCGGTGAGGTGCATGGCCAATGGCATCATAGCGGCCGATGAACTTGCGCCAACTGCTCGCCGACTTGAAGCACTTTCCGTGGAAGACCTCGGCCATGACGCTGGGTGAGCGTTTTCGGGAAGACCGGCTGGGCCTCACGGCCAGTAGTCTCACGTTCACCACCACCATGGCGCTGGTTCCCTTCTTCACCGTGGCGCTGGCTGTGTTCACGGCCTTTCCGATGTTCGGCAAACTCCAAACGGCGCTGCAAAGCTGGCTGGTGCAAAGCTTGATCCCGGAGGCTATCGCTCGCCAAGTGCTGGGGTATTTGACGCAGTTCGCGGGCAAGGCCAGCCGCCTGGGCATCGTCGGAGTTGCGGCGCTCTTCATCACCGCTTTTGCGCTGGTGCTCACCATCGACCGCACGCTCAATGGCATCTGGCGCGTCAAGCGACCACGGCCGCTGGGCCAGCGCGTGTTGATTTACTGGGCTGTCATGACCCTGGGTCCGCTACTGCTGGGCGCGTCGCTCAGCCTAAGCTCCTACCTGCTCTCCGCATCGCGCGGCCTGGTCGCAGCAGTACCCGGAACGCTCAAGGTGCTGTTCGGCCTGATCGAGTTCTTCCTGCTTGCTGCGGCGTTTTCGGCCCTCTATCGCTTCGTACCGAACACGCCGGTGCGTCACAGCCACGCCTGGGTCGGCGGCGTCTTCGCCGCCATCGGTATCGAAGCGGCGCGACGCGTGCTTGCGCTGTACCTCGGACAAGTCCCTACGTATTCCCTGGTTTACGGCGCCTTCGCCACGCTTCCCATCCTTCTTGTCTGGATTTACATCGCATGGCTGATCGTGCTGTGGGGCGCGGTGATTGCCGCTTACTTGCCGAGTCTGGTGAATGGCACTCGCCGCCGCAGCACGGCCCACGGCTGGCAGTTCCAGCTCGCGCTCGAGGTGCTAAAGGCGCTGCACGCGGCTCGCGTTTCGACGCGCCGGGGATTGAGTGCTGCGGAACTCTCGGAGCAATTGGAGGTGGAGGCGTTGCAGCTGGAACCGGTAATCGAGACACTCGTGACCCTGGACTGGATCGGCCGCATCAATGAAGTACAGGACGAAGCCCGGACACGTTTCATCATGCTTGCGGATACCGAGTCAACGGCGCTCGAACCGTTGGTGCGTCACCTGCTACTTCCGCATTCTGACGCGACCGACAAGCTCTGGAAAAGTGGACGCCTGTCGTCCGTCTATTTGAAGGACGTGGTCTGAAGCCTGCCCGCGGCCGGCCGATCAGACGCATGTGAGCAACGCAAAGCTCGATCGCGTCACACTTAAAGCCACGCTGGCAGATCCCAGAAGGTAACAGCTGGGAAACTTTCGTTGACGCTCTGCTGCCGTTCCGTTTTAATCGCTGAGTTCAGGGGGAAAACAACGTGGGATCACCACTGACTGGCGCTGAAGCGCGGCCAATCGTATTGGGTCGTGCCATGCCGACCGCAACGATCATCGATGCCGACGCCATCGTTGTTCTCGGTCTGCGCTTGGCAGGGGATGCTGCGCTCGCCAGCGAAGTAGCAACTGAACTGCGTGCGCTTTGCCGCAGCCGCAACTACCTCGAGTGGGCCAGTGGCCTGGGCCAGGCGCAACCGTTCGAGCTTGTCGATGACGAATACGACGTCCGCGCGCTGCGGGCCGCCGGACTGATCGAACAGAACCGCCTTCTGGTCAAGGTGAACTTGTTCCGAGGGCGCGTGTTCATTACCGACGGCGCGTGGATTGATGCCGGCATTCGCGTATTCCCTTTTTCCGACGAGAGCGAGGCGTTGATTCGCCACGTGCGTTCCGCCGGCCTGCACGAATGGGCTGACTGGGTTGTCGATCTCGCCACCGGCTGCGGACACAACGTGATCGGCTTGGGGTCGACCGCGCACGCGGTGGCGCTGGACGTGAATCCGCGCGCACTCGCCTACCTCGTCGCCAACCGCGCCCTCAACGGGATCGCCCGCCGCGAACTGGTCGCCATGATCAACGACATTCGCGATGGAATTCCCGCAGTCGTGGGCCGTGGCTTGACGGGTCGTGCGCTCTTCCTCGCCAACATGCCTTTCGCGCCATCACCGGCCAAGGCGATCCTGCCGCTCACGTCAAACGGCGGACGGTCCGGCGCCGATCTTCAGTTGGCCAGTTTTCAGGCCATCCAGGATTTCGCCGACCAGGCAGGTGCAGCCTGCGTGACCAAGGCGGTGCTCATGAGCGTGACAGTGGGCGACGCCCGTGCGCAGCGGTGGCAGACTGTGGAGCAGGCGCGCCGGGTATTCGGCGCCGAAAACGTGAAGTGGATCCTGACCCTTAAACACCGGCTGCTGCGCGTCGACGGTGTTCGCGAACTGCGCAATCCCGCGCCGCTTCGCACAGCGATGTCCAGAAGCGCCTCCTGCCGCCTCTATACGCCCGAGAGCGACAACCGCGCCCGCCTGCAGGATCTGAATTCGCAATTGGCCGACCAGCATGAAGAAGAGGGCAACCCCGATATCGCGCTCGGCGTCATCGAAGTCGATCTGAACCGGGGAGGGTCCGCGTGAGCCGCAATTTCATTTCCATCAACGACGTCAGCGACGGTGAGCTGGAGCAGCTCACCCGGCCCCCATTCGACAACGCCGCGCCGCTGGTTCCTATTACCGGGACGATGGCATTTCTGTTCGAACAGGTCAGTGTGCGTACGATGTCGAGCTTTGCCGCCGCCGGGGTGAGCTTGGGGCTGACACCTATTCCGCTCACGTTCCGCGGGCACGCAGTACGAGATCGGGTGGATGTTAATGACGAGGTCACCCAGCTGTCGCTCATCGCGCGCTGCGTCGTCGTCCGATCGGAAGGCGCGTTGGTGCGCATGGCTTCGAGCCGGGGCGGCGCTGCCATCGTCAACGCGGGCGACGGCTCCAACGAACATCCGTCCCAGGCACTGCTCGACATTGCGACCATGCGAACCTTTGGCCCTCTGCAGGGGAAGCGCGTAGCATTGATGGGCAACCTTCATCACCGCGTGCATCATTCGCTCCTGATGGCGTTGGAGCGCTTCGGTGTCAAGGCGAAGCTTATATCGACTGCCCAGATGGCGATGGATCCCAAATACACCAGCAGCAAGACCGAAGTGATGATCGCGCACACCCCTCGTGAAGTAGAAGACGCGCTGGCCGAAGCGGACTACATTTACCAAACGCCGGTGGCCCATTGGAATACCCAGGGCGAAGCGGCCGACCTTCAGGCCTACACGCTCAATCGCGCTCGCGCCGAGCGCGTGCTCAAGCCCGAAGCGCGGATACTTCACCCGTTCCCGCGGTTGGGTGAGCTCGATACCGACCTGGATGGCACAAAGTTTGACGCCTACCACCCGCAAACCAGCCTGGGGCCGGCAGTGCGGCGCCGGCTGCTGGAACTTTTGCTGTGCGGAGTTTCTCGCGACGCGCCCGCCGCTCAAAAGCGCCATCGACGGCCGGCATCGGCCCGGCCCCTGTGAGCACTGTGCTTCTGGTTGGAATCCTCGCCTGCGCCGTGTCGCTGTGCGCGCCCGCCTTCAAGAGCGATCGGCGATTCAAGGTAATCGGCTTGCTGGCGCTCGCGTTGTGGGCGCCTTATTACTGGTTGCTCGGCGCCATGACCGGATTTGTGTTTACCTTGCTACTGGCCCTGCGCCAATTGGGCTCGATCTTCGCCCACCGGTTTGGGCCGCGCACGCTCCGATGGATGTTGGCCGTGCTGGTGGTTGCGATGACGGTGAGCGCGGCCGTCACGTGGGAAGGCTGGCACAGCCTGCTTCCATGGGCTGCCTCGGTCAATGGCGTTCACGCGCATTTTTCGCACTCTGGCCTCAGGCTGCGCACCCAGTTGTTCTTTGGCGATTGCGCCTGGCTGGCCTACGCCGTCACGGTACACGCTTGGCCGCATGCGGCATTCATGGTGGTGCTCATCTGCATCAACTTGGCAACGATCCGGCGCTTGTACTTGAGTGCCGAGGCCGCTGATGCCGCCCCGGCAAGCAAGCCTTTACCTACCCAGGTCTGACCTTCTTCTAACCAGCCGCGAAGGGCGCGCTGAGAAAGCCGCGAAATCGCGCCCGGCCGCCGCGAAGCGGCGAGGCCGTCAGATGGTAACGGGGAAACCGCGCGAGGAAGCGCTCGATCGCAATGCGTCCCTCCAGCCGCGCCAGGCTCAAGCCCGCGCACTGGTGGATGCCAAAGCCGAAGGCGAGGTGACGGTTGTTCGCGCGGGCGAGGTCGAGCTCGTGGGGGCGCTCGAACCGCGCGGGGTCGCGGTTGGCCGCCCCTATGCACAGCGTCACCAACGCACCTTCTTCCAGCTGCACGTCGCCGATTTGGCAAGCGTGCTGTGCGCGTCGGTTTCCCAGTTGGTTAGAGGATTCGAATCGCAGAAATTCGTCGACTGCGGGCGTCATGACGGCTTCCCGAGCACCAGAGTCTCCGGCCCGGTCTCTGATGTTCGTCGACAAAGCCGCGCTTGCATCCGGCCACTCCTGCAAAGCCACGAGCGCGTTGCCGATCAGGTTGGTTGTCGTCTCATGGCCCGCGTTGAGGATGAAGACGCAGTTTTGCAGCAACTCGGATTCGCTCAACTGCTCGCCCGCTGCTTCGCCTTGGATCAGCCGCGTGAGCACGTCGTGCTCCGCGTCACCGGGATGCTGGCGGCGGTCCGCCACCAGCCCCGCGAGGTAAGCCGTGAATTGCTCCACACTGAGGTTGCCCCGTGACTGTTGTTCAGGCGTGAGCTGAGGCTCGAGCGCACCCAGGATCGCAAGAGACCACGCCCGCAACGGGCCGCGGTCGGCGTGCGGCACCCCCAGCAGATTGCCGATGATTTCAACCGGAATGGCGGAGGCGAAGTCCTCAATCAGGTCGCCGCCGCCCTGGATCTCAACGCGATCGAGCAGACCATCCACCAAGGTGACGAGACCCGGCTCCATTTGCGTGATGGCGCGCCGCGTCAGCGCGCCCATGATCAGCTTGCGCACGCGGGTGTGCAGGGGCGGGTCATTGAAGACGAGGCTGGTGGTGTGGTGTTCGAGCAGGGCGGAGCCTGCGCCGTACTTGGGTGTGAACTCGATTTTCTTGTCGGAGCTGAAGGTCTGCGCATCGCGGTACACCGCCACCAGGTCGGCGTAGCGCGTGAGGAAATAAGAGCCGTCCGGCATGCGCTTGACCGGTTCGGTTTCGCAGAGGCGTGCGTAAACCGGATAGGGGTTAGCGTAGAAGTCGGCTGGAAGAGCGCGCAGGTCGAAGTGCGCGGCGATCTCGCCGGCGCGATCCACCGTCATGGGCGGCGTGATCACCGGCGGCTGCGTCATGTCTTGAGGAAATCCCGTATGGCGAACAGCGTTTCGTCCGGCGTTTCGCTCATCTGGTGATGACCTACCGCCAAGCTGGCAACCTTGATGGTCTTGCCGGTCTCCCTCGCGGTTTTGATCAGCAAATCCGCGTTCTTCGCCTGCGTCATCTGGTCCTGAACGCCGAGCACGAACAGCACCGGGCAGGAGATGGCAGCCATTGCGGCCTCGCCATTGGCGTAGCTGTCGCAGGCTTTAAAGCCGCGGTGAAAGACGTTCACGTGCGGATTGCTGGCAAGCACCTTGCGGCCCAGCGCCATGCTGGCGCCATAGACCCAGGTGCCGGGCCCGAGCGACGATGGCGGTGGCGCCAGCGTGCTGCGGGAGAACACATTGACCATCTCCAGCGCCTTCATCGGCTGATTCAGCGAGGCGTCCAGCAAAGCCGCCGAGACCTTCATCGGATAGGCAGTGCCAACCATCACCAAATGCGTGACGCGTTCCTTCAACCGCGATGCGGCCTCGAGCGCAATCAACGAGCCCCAGCTGTGACCAACCAAGGCAGTCTTCGCGACGCCGGCCGAGTCCAGCAGCGAGGCCACGAAGGCGGCGGCTTCTTCCACACTGGCTGGTGCGTCGCCCTCGCTCTTGCAGTGGCCCGGCAGGTCCACGGCCAACACGTTCCAGCCATGGTGCGCGAGGTAACGCGTCTGCAGAGTCCACACACTGTGATCGTTCAGAACGCCGTGGACGAAAACCGCGGTGGGCTTGGCTGCATCGAAAGGTTTCCCGCCGGTGTAGCAATAGGTCTTGTGGCCGTTGACGTTGAGGTACATGGTGGAGTCCTAACTAGCATTCTCGGCCGCCTTGAGCGCGCGCTTGAGATCGTCGATCAGGTCATCCGGGTCTTCAAGACCGATAGACAGGCGAATTGTTCCCTGGGTGATGCCGCCAGCCGCCAGCGCCTCGTCGCTCATGCGGAAGTGCGTGGTACTCGCCGGATGGATCACAAGCGAGCGACAGTCGCCGACGTTGGCGAGATGGCTGAAGACTTTCAGCGTCTCGATGAACGTTTTGCCCTGTTCGCGGTTGCCCTTGATGTCGAAGCTGAAGACCGAGCCGGCGCCCTTGGGCAGCAGTTTCTTCGCGAGCGCATGGCTGGGATGCGATTCGAGCATCGGGTGCCCGACCCTCGCAACGAAGGATCGGGCAGCGAGGAACTCCACCACCTTGCGCGTGTTGCTCATATGGCGTTCCATGCGCAGCGGCAAGGTTTCTATTCCTTGCAGGATCAGCCACGCGGTGTGCGGGCTCATGCACGCGCCGAAGTCGCGCAGCCCTTCTCGCCGTGCGCGCAGCAAAAAGGCGCCGACGCTCGACTCCTCGCTGAACACCATGTTGTGAAAGCCCTCGTAAGGCGCGGTGAGCTCGGCGAATTTCCCCGACTTCTCCCAATCGAAACTGCCGCTGTCCACGACCACGCCGCCGATCACCGTGCCGTGCCCGGAAAGAAACTTCGTGGCTGAGTGATACACCAGGTCGGCGCCCAGGCCGAACGGCTGCATGAGGTAAGGGGAGGTAAGTGTGGAGTCGACGAGCAGGGGAACGCCGGCTTCGTGCGCGATGGCTGCCACCTGCGGGATGTCCAGCACGTCGAGGCCGGGGTTGCCTACCGTTTCACCGAAGAAGAGTCGCGTGTTGGGCCGGACCGCTGCGCGCCAACCTTCGAAGTCCTCCGGCTTGACGAAAGTGGTTTCAATGCCGAATCGCCGCAACGTGTAATGCAAGAGGTTTTGCGAACCACCATACAGGGCGGTGCTGGCGACGATGTGGGAACCTGCGCCCATGAGGGTCGCGATGCACAGATGCAGCGCTGCCTGGCCGCTGGCGGTGGCAATCGCGCCGATGCCGCCTTCAAGCGCCGCAACACGCTGCTCCAATACAGCGTTGGTGGGGTTGCTGATCCGCGAGTACACATGACCGGGCCGCTCCAGATTGAAGAGCGCCGCGGCATGGTCGCTCGACTCGAAGACGAAGGAGGTCGTGAGGTGGATCGGCACGGCGCGGGCGCCGGTCGCCGGGTCGGGCGCGGCGCCGGCATGCAGCGCCAGGGTGTCGAAACCGGGGTTCGCGTAGCCGGGCATGGGTATCCTTTTCGAGACGATTGTGGGCTATATTGAGTTGCACACAGCCCGGAGACAGCCATGAAGGTCAGCGACATCCTGCGCGTCAAGGGCGGCACCCTCTTCACCGTCTCGCCCGCCGAATCCCTGAGCTCCGCCCTCGACGTCATGTCGCAACAGGACATCGGCTCGCTGGTCGTCATGGACCGTGGCGAGCTGGTCGGCATGCTGACCTTTCGCGAGGTGATCCAGGCGATCGTCAAGAACGGCGGATCGGTCGGAACGACCCGCGTGGGCAGCGTCATGGACGACGCGCCGCTCACCTGCACCCCCGGCACCGAGCTCGACGAGGTGCGTCGCATGATGCTCGGCCGGCACGCGCGCTACATGCCGGTGCTGA
>JBKJTX010000272.1:0-6680 GCA_046590315.1 Ramlibacter sp.
CCTACACGCCGGTCAACGAGCCGCTCACCACCGCCCGCTTCAGTGCTCTCTATGGCGTGTGGTATCCGCACGCCCGCAACGACAAGAGCTTCGTGCGCGCACTGCTCAACCAAGTCCGCGCGACGGTGCTCGCCATGCAGGCGATTCGCGAAATCAATCCGCGGGCGCAGTTGGTGCAGACCGACGATCTAGGCCGCGTGGAGAGTTCGCCGCGGCTACGCTACCAAGCCGAGTTTGAAAACCTGCGCCGCTGGCTCAGCTTCGACTTGTTGTGCGGCAAAGTCGATGCGCAGCACCCGCTGCGCGCCTATCTGCGCAACCACGGGGCGAGCGAGCAGGAGTTGCAGGCCTTGGTGGAGCAGCCCTGCCCCCCCGACATCATCGGCGTCAATTTTTACGTCACCAGCGAGCGCTTTTTGGACGAACGCTTCTGGCTGTACCCGCAGCATATGCGGGGCGGCAATGGCCGCGACAAGTACGTGGATGTGGAGCTCGCGCGCGTGCACGGCCACCACATCGGCGGCTTCAGCGCCCGGCTGCGCGAAGCCTCCGAGCGTTACGGCCTCCCGGTCGCCATCACCGAGGCGCACATCGGCTGCACCCGTGACGAACAGCTGCGCTGGCTGCACCAGGCATGGATGGCGGCGCACGAGGTGCGCGCCGAGGGCCGGGACATTCGCGCTGTCACGGTGTGGGCGGCGTTTGGCACCTACGACTGGGACAGCCTGCTTACCCGCGATGTGGGTCACTACGAGCCGGGCCTCTTCGACGTGAGCACGGGTACCCCGCGCCCCACTGCACTGGCCCAACTTGCGCACGAGTTGGCGTCAGGCCAGCCGCCTTCCAGCCCCGTGCTCGACGGCCCCGGCTGGTGGCAGCGTGAGTTGCGGCTCGAATACCCGATGCACGGCGAGCTCGAGGCGCACGAGATGGCCGGCCGGCCGTTGTTGATCACAGGCGCGACCGGTACGCTGGGCCGGGCCTTCGCGCGGTTCTGCGAATTGCGCGGCCTGCCCTATCACCTCTTGTCTCGGGCCGAGATGGACATCGCCAACCCGGCTTCGGTCGCGGCCGCGCTGGACCGCTGGCAACCTTGGGCCGTGGTGAACACCGCCGGCTTCGTGCGAGTAGACGACGCCGAAGCCGATCCGCGGCAGTGGCGCGAGAACGTCGACGGCCCGGTGACGTTGGCGCGCCGCTGCGCGGCGAGCGGCGTGCGCCTGGTCACTTTCTCCAGCGACCTGGTCTTCAACGGCGCCAAATCGTCGCCGTATGTCGAGAGCGATGCGACGTCCCCGCTCAACGCTTACGGTCGCGCCAAGGCCGAAGCCGAACGCCGGGTGCTGGAGCATGCCCCCGACGCACTGGTTGTACGCACGGCGGCCTTCTTTGGGCCTTGGGACCGGCACAATTTCGTCTCGCAAACCCTGGAAGCTTTGCGCCGCGGCGACCGATGGAGCGCGGCACGCGATCAATTCATTTCACCCACCTACGTGCCCGATCTCGCGCAGGCCACGCTCGACCTCCTGGTCGATGGCGAACGCGGCATCTGGCACCTGACCAATCGCGGCGCCGTGAGCTGGGAGCGCCTGGCGCAGATGGCGGCCGAGGCGGCTTCACTCGACACCCGATTGGTACACGGCGTGACCTCGGCCGAGCTGGGGCAGCGCGCGGCGCGGCCGCGCTACTCGGCGCTGGCCAGCGAACGGTGCGGTCTGATGCCCCCGCTGGAGGACGCGCTCTGCCGCTACGTGGCCGACTGCCTGCTTCTGGCGGGCGACTGGCCGCAGCGCAACCGGGAGTCCGAGCGCGCGGTCGCCTGAAGTCTCGGCGCGGTGGTGTTACAGCGTGCGCGGCGGGACCAGCACGGTCGCCTGGGGCCCGCCCAGCGCGTTGTATTTCTCCAGCGCAGCGGCGCCGACCCGCCCGACTGCGCTGGCACGGCATAGCGCCACGCAAGCGCCGCCAAATCCGGCGCCGGTGAGGCGAGCACCATAGACGTCCGGCTGCGCCTGCAGCAGCGCCACCAGCTGGTCCAGCTCCGGCGTCGACACTTCATAGTCGTCGCGCAGGCTGGCATGCGAGGCATTCATCAGCGCGCCGAATTCCTCTGGCGTCTTGCACGCCACGGCCTGCAGCACGCGCGCGTTCTCCGTCACCACATGGCGCGCCCGGCGTTGGGGAACGTCGGGCAAGCCTTCGACCTGACCGACGTGCGCCACGTCGCGCAACGATGCGACACCCAGCAGGCGCGCCGCTTCCTCGCACTCGGCGCGCCGCGTGTTGTAGCCGCTGGCGGCGAGCGAGCGCGCCACCCCGGAATCGATCACCAACACCGCAGTGCCGGCAGGCAGCTCGACAAATCGGCGATCCAGCGAACGCGTATCCAGCAGCAGCGCGCGGCGGGTGTCGGCCAAGCTGGACGCCATCTGGTCCATGATTCCGCAGTTCACTCCGGCAAATTCGATCTCCGCGCGCTGGGCGAGTTGGGCCACCAGCACGTCGCCCAGTTCCAGGCCCAGCAGTTGGCGCAGGCACCGCAGCGTCGCCACTTCAAGTGCGGCGCTGGAAGACAAGCCTACGCCCATCGGCACGGTCGACTCGACGTGAATTTGTAGTGGCGGGATTTCAGCGCCGCGGTGGCGTGCCTGCATCAGGCAACCGTAAACATAGCTCGCGAAATGCGCCTCTGGCGGCGCACCCAGTGCAAAGTGAACCGTCTCGCCCTGGCCCTCGGCGTGCAGGGCGAAGCGTCCGTCCGTTGCGCGCCGCATGGCAACACGCGTGCGTTGGGCAATCGCGATCGGCAGCACGAAGCCGTCGTTGTAGTCCGTGTGTTCGCCCAGCAGATTCACACGTCCCGGTGCGTCCGCGACCGACTCAGGCGCCGCGCCAAACGTTTTCTGGAACCCACTCATTCGAGACTCACATTCACTTGCTGCAATTCCCGCGCCTTTTCCTCCGGCAGTGCGTCCATCGCGAAAAAGCCCGCGGCGATTTCGGTGCCGGCCAAGTACTTAAGCCGGTCACGGGTGCGATACGGCGGATAAAGCTGCGCATGCAGGTGGGCTTCGGGATGAGGTTGACCATCCGTGGGCGCCTGGTACCAGGCCATGAGGTAGGGCAAAGGCCGCTGCCACAGGCCGTCGTACTTCAGCAGCACGGTTTTGAGCGCGCGCGCCAGGTCGGCACGTTGGGCTGGCGTCAATTGCGCGAAGCCGTCCACGGGCTCGACCGGTGCGATCCACACTTCATACGGATAGCGCGCGCAGACCGGGACGAACGCCACGGCATGATCGCCCTGATAGAGGATGCGCTCGCCCGATTGCCGCTCGGCTTCGACCAGCGCTTGCAGCGGGCCCTTGCCCGTCTTGGCGATGAGCTCTTTTGCGACCTGCAGCATGCGCGCCGGCACCGGCGGCACCACCGGGTAGGCGTAGATCTGCCCATGCGGGTGGTGCAAGGTCACACCAACCTCGGCGCCGCGGTTCTCGAACGGCAGCACGTACTGGATCTCCGCGCGTTCGGCCAGCCGCTGCGTGCGGTCACCCCAGACTTGCAGCAACAAGCCGATGTGCGACAGCGGCAGTTCGCCCAACGACGACTTCGGGTCCTGCGTGAACACGACGACCTCGCAATGGCCCCGCGCCGGTGCAGTGGGCACGATCAACTGTGGGGGTGGCGGCGCGCCTTCGACTTCGCCAAGCGAGGGAAACCGGTTGTCAAATACCGCCACGTCCCATGGGCCGGCAGGAACCTCGGTCGGGTTGGCTGGATCGGTCGTCACCGCCAGCGGGTTGTATTCCGGCGGCGGCAGGAAGGTGCGGCCCTGCCGGTACGCCGCGTACGTCACCCACTCGCCGCGCAGCGGATGCCAACGCAGGTGCGCGTTCGCCTGGAGCGGTTCGGCGAAAGGACTCGGCGCCTGCACCCCGGCGTCGATGGGCTCGCGGCCATAGAGGGTGAGCTGCCGGCCGTCCGGCTTCGTCAACTGCAGCCGGTGCATCACACACCCCCAGGAATGTAGGTGCGAGAGACCTTCGTGGCGGCCGCAATCCGCTCGAGGGGAATCTTGGGCGTGCGGTCGGCATTCAAGAGGCCGTTGGACTCCAGGAAAGTGTCGGCGAACTGCGTGTAGCAAAAGCCGCTGAAGATCGCGGTATGGATCACGGTGTTCAGCAGCTGCTCGTACAGCGTTGCGAATTCCTCGGCACTCTTGGCGGCGGTGTAGCCCCACACTTTTTCCTTGTCGGTTCCAGCCCCGGGATGGCGGTCGAAGAAAGCGATGCCGCCGAACTCGGTGAGCATGATCGGCTGGCCGCGGTGCGGGTAACCGTCGAGCGTGAGAATGCGCCCGCCCGGGCGACGCCGGTCGAACAGTTGCTCGGGCTGGATCTCCGAGCCGTAGCGCTGGCGGATGTGGTCGGTGTTGTTGTCGTAGTCGTGGATGCCGATGATGTCGGTGGCACTGGACTCCCAGCCGTCGTTGCCGATCACCGGCCGCGTCGCGTCCAGCGTCTTGGTCAGGTGGTAGAGCGCCTCTACGGCGTGGCGTTGCGTCCGCACCGAGGTGAGCTCAGGCACCCCCCAGGATTCGTTGAACGGCACCCACACGATGATGCAGGGATGGCTGTAGTCGCGGTCGATCGCCTCTGACCACTCTCGCACGGTGCGCTTGATCGCTGTGCGGGTGAAACGGTAGGCAGAAGGCATCTCTTCCCACACCAGCAGCCCGAGCTTGTCCGCCCAGTAGAGGTAGCGCGGGTCTTCGATCTTCTGATGCTTGCGCACCCCATTGAAGCCCATCGCTTTGGCGAGCTCCACGTCGCGCTTGAGCGCGGCGTCGCTGGGGGCGGCCAGCAGCGTGTCGGGCCAATACCCCTGGTCCAGCACCATGCGCAGCAGATAGGGCCGGCCGTTGAGCATGAAACGATCGCGCAGGATGTTGACCGAGCGCAGAGCCGTGTACGAGATGAACTCATCGATCAGCTCGTTGTCCCGAAACAGCTTTACCGTGGCGTCCAGCAAGGTCGGGCGCTCGGGACTCCACAGCAGCTCGTTGCGAAAATCATCGATGCCGGGGTCCGACAACACGATAAAGCGATCGACTTCGCCCTCGAGCACCTGGTAGCGGTCGCGCGCCAGCAGCCGCTCGCCATGCCGCAGCGTCACTTCCATCGACAGGTCTTCGGCTTCGTCGCCGCGCACGCGCGCTTCGAAGCCGATCGCATAACCTTCCACTTTCGGCGTCCAGCGGATCTTGTCGACGTAGGTGCGCGGTACCCGCTCCAGCCACACGGTTTGCCAGATCCCCGTCGTGCGCGGGTACCAGATGGAGTGGGGCTCGAGCTGCCAGTCCTGCTTGCCGCGCGGCTGGGTCAGGTCGTGCGGATCGTCCTCGACCCGGACCGTCACAGTTTGCCGGCCCGAGGCATCGAGCATGTGGGTGATGTCGGCAGCGAACGGCGTGTGACCGCCCTCGTGCGTGGCTGCCAGCGTACCGTTGACCCAGACCCGGGCCGCATAGTCCACTGCGCCGAAGCGCAGCATCACGCGGTCGTTGCCAGGGCGCAGCTCAAAGTCGCGCTGGTACCAGCAGAACCGATGAAAGCCGCGGTCGCCGATGCCGCTGGCCTGCGACTCGGGCGGGAATGGCACCGTGATACTCATGGGCCAGCTGTCGATGTCGACCGGCGTGGTGAAGCAGTGCTCATCGTCATAACAGAAGCGCCAGGGGCCGTTGAGTGAGGTCCATTGCGCGCGCTGGAGCTGCGGGCGGGGGTAAGCGAAATCCAAATAACGCTCCTTTCTTGTTGTTCTGATGGTCGCGGATGGCATGCTCCGCCGTGTCCAGGATTTCGAAACCGTGTTACTCGGGGAGCTTACGGATGTAACCGCGCGAGTCGGACGGCCTGAAAGAAGCGCAGCTTGGGCAGCGCGCACGCCTGCGACAATCGGTGTGATGAGATTCGCGCCCCTGCAGAACGACTGCTTCCTGCGCGCCTGCCGGCGCCTGTCCACACCTCACACGCCGATTTGGCTGATGCGCCAAGCGGGACGCTATTTGCCGGAATACCGAGAGCTGCGGGCTCGCGCGGGCAGTTTCATGGGCTTGGCCACCAACGTCGATTACGCGACTGAGGTGACATTGCAGCCGCTCGCCCGCTATCCGCTTGACGCGGCCATCCTGTTTTCGGACATTCTCACGGTGCCGGACGCGATGGGTCTGGGCTTGAGTTTCGCAATCGGCGAAGGACCCCGCTTTGCCTCGCCGGTGCGCGACGAAGCCGCGGTCAACGCCTTGGAAGTGCCCGACCTGGAGAAGCTGCGTTACGTCTTCGATGCAGTGACGTCAATACGTCGCGCACTGAATGGCCGTGTCCCGCTCATCGGTTTTTCTGGAAGTCCGTGGACGCTGGCCTGCTACATGGTCGAAGGCGCGGGCTCCGATGACTACCGCTTGGTGAAGAGCATGCTCTACAGCCGGCCCGATCTCATGCATCGCATGCTCCAGGTCAACGCCGACGCCGTTGCTGCGTATCTCAATGCGCAAATCGATGCGGGCGCGCAGGCAGTGATGATTTTCGACAGCTGGGGCGGTGTGCTGGCCGACGATGCCTTTCAGGAGTTCAGCCTGCGCTACACCCGGCTCGTGCTGGACCAGCTCATCCGCGAGCGCG
>JBKJTX010000346.1:0-5225 GCA_046590315.1 Ramlibacter sp.
GCGACGGCGCCACCTGGCGGGTTCCGTTCCATGCACTTCGTCACGTGCTCGACGTCTGAGCATCGTCAATTGCTTCAGCGAGTCGACGTCAAGAGGGCCTTGACCCCACGCTTACGAAGCGGAGACAATGAAGGCGAATGAAGTTCATGCATGGACGAGAGTCTGGGTCGTCCGACCAGCCCGGGCAAATGATGATTCCGGCGTCCACATGAACGCATGTCATGCGCTTCGCACGCGAAAATGAACCGATGCGCCAACTACCACCATTCGCCGAACTTGTCGCCTTTGAAGCGGTGGCCCGCCACCTCAGCTTCACACGCGCTGCTGAAGAGTTGTGCCTCACGCAAAGCGCTGTCAGTCATCGGGTGCGGCGATTGGAAGAGCATCTGGGAACTCCGCTCATCCGGCGCCTGAACCCAGGGCTGCTCCTCACGGAGGCCGGCGCGGCTTTGATGCCAGGGCTTGTGGCTGCGCTGGACGGACTGGCTCAGCTTGGGCAGCAAGCCGAGCGGCGGCTGCGCGTTGCTGCGGGCAGCGCGCTGTGCACCTGGTGGCTTGCGGGCCGACTGCCAGGTTTCACGGCACTAAGGCCTGGCGTGTCGATCGAACTGATGCCTGTCGAGCAGTCGCAGGGCGGCACGCCGCATGTCGACGTGCGCATCCTGTGGGTTGCGCCGGGCGACGAACCGCGCGGGCCAACGCAGGTGCCGCTCTTCAATGAGCAGGTCTTCCCGGTCTGCAGTCCGGCGCTGCTTCCTGGCGGACGCCCGTTGCGAGAAGCCCAGGAACTCGTGAGATTGCCCTTGTTGCACAAGGCCACGCACGGACTCGGCGAATGGAGCTGGCCTTTGTGGATCGAGAGACTGGCTATCAAGCCTGGCGCAAGGCCGAGCAGCGAACTGCACTTTGCGGAAATGGGGCTCGTGCTGTCTGCAGCTGTCGACGGGGCCGGCGTTGCCCTCTCACGTTCGCTGCTCGTACATGACGCGCTCGTGAGTGGCCGGTTGGTAGTGCCAATTTCAGGCATAGAGCCGTTGCGTTCGACCAAGAAGCACGTGGCGCGGTGGTCGTCAGCCAAGGCTGCCGACTCGGACATTCGTGCATTTGTCGAGTGGCTCGTGGCCGAGGCCGCGAGGACGCTCGCATCCGTTGACGCCCATCTGCAGGCCACCCGTCTGCCGTGCAACACCACCTAAGCGCGACGCCTTCACCTGGCGATGGTGACTTTGGATGAGAGCATGAGGCTCTTTGGTTCCAGCCAGCGTGGAAAACAATTTGGGCGAGCAATTGATCTCGGTCAAGTCGCGGACGTGCCCGCCGCTCAAGAATGAATCACTTGATCGAAGCATTGACCAACCCCTTGCAAGGAACGACATGAGCACCGTGAGTCTGATCAGGGTCCTTGCGGTTGCCGTGGCCTTCGGCGCAATCTCGGCGGCGGTTTGGCACCCGGCGGCGCGTGCGCAAGGGGCCAGCGCCATCAGCCGGACGAGTATTGATCGCGGCGTGACCGTGAAGGTGACGCCCGGCAAGATCACCAGAACGGAATGGGAGTTCGCGATCGTGCTTGACACGCATGCCGGCGAGCTTGAAGACGATTTACAGAAGACGACCGTGCTCTTCGTGGGCGGGCGCGAGCTGCAGCCACTCGCATGGGAAGGGGCTGGGCTCGGTGGGCACCACCGCGAAGGGGTGCTGCGGTTCCGTTCGACCCCGCAGGATCCCGCAGGCCCTTCCACCACGTTGGTCCTGCGGATCCATCGGCCCGGTGAGGCTGAGGCCAGGGTGTTTCGCTGGGAATAGGCACCGGAGGTATCTGAATGTCTTGATGGTATTGGTGGGTATTGGGTGCCGCCGCGCTAGGGGTATTGGTTGTCCTGTCGCGAGTTCTCCTGGCGGTCCTCCTGCTGGATTGATCCCCGCATCACGAACGCCGTTGCAGGGGCTTTTAGGCGTAGGCAGACTCCTCACTTCCCCGGATCGTCAGCACCGGAACCGCCGCCGCGCGCACCACCTGTTCGGCGCCGCTTCCCAGCAGCACCCGCGCGACGCCGCGCCGGCCATGGGTACCCACCACCACCAGGTCGGCCTCCCACGCCTTCGCTTCGTCGGCGACGACGTCGCCCAGCCGCCTGCCCGGCGCTTCGATCAGCCGCGAATCGGCCGGCACGCTCGCCGCTTTCGCCGCCTCCATGCTGTCCTGCAGCAGCTTGTCGGCGGCTTTTCGCACGATGGGCAGCAGCTCGCCGTTGTACTCGTAGCCGGCCAGCAAGGCCAATTCGTCGAGCGTATGCAGGATGCGGATGCGTCCTGCGGATTCCCGCGCAACTAGCAACGCGACCGTCAGAGCCTTGGTCGACGGGTTGCTTCCATCGACGGGCACCAAAATGCGCTTGAACATGAATATTCTCCTGATAGCGAAGCAAGATCCATGCTGGACGCTGCGGCTCAGTCTTGTGTTGAGCAAGGTCAATTCAGCTTGTCTGTTCACGCGAATCGTCCCAGGCATCGTGGCAACTTGAGGAACGTCAAGTCGATCGGCGTGACGAGCCCCGAAAATGTATCTGTATTGCGTTCCCATCAACGTCAAGGAGATCAAGATGGACAGCATCCTGGTGATTTGCTACTCGTACACAGGCACTTGCACGCGTGCCGCGCAGTTGCTCTGTTCGCATCATGGTTGGCCTCTCGGCGCCGTCGTCGACGACGCGCCGCGAGGCACGCTGCGCTGCGTGCTGGACTCGCTGCTGCGTCGCCATCCAAAGGTTCGGTACGAAGGGCCGGATCCCGCTGACTTTCGCACGGTGGTCCTGGTGTCGCCGATCTGGATGTACGCCCTGGCCGGGCCGATGCGCAGCTTCGTGGCCCAGTACCGCAAGGCGCTGCCCCGAGTGGCAGTCATCGTCACCATGGGCTCGCGTGGCGCCTCCAACGCCATCGCGGAAATCGCCCGCTCGCTGGGCCGTGCGCCGATAGCCACCTCGGTGTTGACCCAACACGAGGTGGAGGACGGCAGCGGAACCGCACGCTTGCTCGCGTTCGGAGATGCGCTTCAGCCAGGTGCGGCACCGGCCCAATCTGCCGCCAGCCTGCGGCCGGACCGCATCATGGGGCTCGCGGCGCGCACCATCGATGCCGCTCGAGCGGAGCGAGAATCGAGTTGAGACCATGTACCGACGCATCCTCGCTCCAGTGGACGGCAGCGACACCTCAATCGGGCGCTGGTGGGAAACGGCGCGGAGCAGGTTCTCCGGCTCGCACCGGTTCCCGTGCTGGTGGTACCCGGAAGTCTTTGACGGGATCAGGGCAACGGTCTGCGGTTGTCGGTCAAGCTCACCACCACCGCGAGCAACAGGGCGGCGGCGACGTTGTGGGCGAGTGCAATCGGGAGGGGCAAGCCAGCCGCGACAAGCGTGACACCCAATGCCCCCTGCACCAACAGCAGAACCAGAAGCGCAAGTCCGGTGGCGCGCCTGCCGCCGCGCCAGGCCGCGATCGCCAGCGGCACCAGAACGCCGGCGAGCACCAGGGAACCCAGACGATGCACCACGTGAAGCAGCGCGCCGGTCGGGTTGCCAGGTCGTGCCGCATCGAATCCCGGTTCACGCAATGGATTGAATGCGTCCCAGCCGGCCTGGGTGAGATCGCAGGACCAAAGCTGGGGACAACTCAACCCGAAGCGATTGGCGGCGACCAGACCTCCCAGCGCGATTTGTGCGATCAGTAGCGCCGTGCCCCACCAGGCCCAACCGGCCAGCCGGCGCTGCGCCGGGGTCGCAATGTGGATTCGCGCCGGACTGGTTGCAAGGCGCCAGCTGACTGCCAACATGGCGAAGCCGGCGAGCAGGTTGGCGAGCGTGACGGCGGGGGCGCGCGCGTTCGCTGTCCAGCGTCCCAGCACGGCAAGGAACAGGGCGAGCATCAGCAGCGCGACGACCTGCCGGCCTTGCCGCGGCTGCGTGATCGCCCCTTGCGTCACGGTGGTCATCAGCATCGCGATGACCAGCAACAGCGTTGCCACGGCAAGGATCCGATGCGCGACCCGTGCGTTGACCACCGCTTCACCCACCAGCGACGCGCCCTGATCGACCGGACCCAGATTCTGCAGATGGCACTGCGGCCATGGAGAGCAACCGAGGCCAGCCTTGGACAGGCGAATGAAGGCGCTCAGGCTGGTGACGGCCAGCACCAGAACCACGCAAAGCCACGCCAGCCGGCGCAACCAGGCCATGCGGTTGTCGGTTCGGGTCATGCAGCGGATGTTAGCCGCCGTCCGGGAGAAATGTTCCCTATTGACGCGTGCTGAAAGCGTCGCACTTGACGAAAGTCAAATCCATGCTCGCAGGGTGTCGGCAAAGTTGCCTGGCGTCCGGACTGACAACAACAGGAGATAGCGCCATGAGCAACCAAGACACAACCAGCCCCGAGAAGGTGCCACTGATGCAGCAGCTTCTGGACAACCCGTTCCTGCTGCTGTTCCTGGGTGTTTTGATCCCCATGGTGGTCTACACGCTGTGGGGTGTCATCGACATTCTCACGATTCCCGTCGCCAAATAAGAAAGACGCCCGCCATGAGCGCCATCCTTCCCCCCGCCGAACGACTGTGGTGGAAGCACCCCCTGGACCGGGTCGAGGGCACGTGGATCGCCATCGCCTTCGTCTGGTGCATGGTGATGTTCTTCATGATGCTCTATTGGCACGCTTATGGGCGACAGAACCTCTCCACCGAGACCTACAAGACGACACCCGAGAAGTTCTCTGCCAAGGCGCAGGCGGTGGTGGACAAGTACACCGTTCGAACCGAGACCGAGCAGAAGATTCCGGTGGTGGCGCCACCCGAAGGCAGCGATGTCTACCTGATCGCGCGGCTGTGGAGCTGGTGGCCGATTCTGGAGCTGGAGAAAGACAAGACCTACAAGCTGCACCTGTCTTCCATGGATTACAACCACGGCTTTTCGCTGCAGCCCAGCAACATCAATATCCAGGTGGTGCCGGGCTACGAGCACGTCATCAAGGTGACGCCGAATCAGTCGGGGACTTTCTCCGTCGTGTGCAACGAATACTGCGGAATCAACCATCACTCGATGGTCGGTCGCATCTACGTCAAATAGCGGGAGCACGCGACCATGACTGCAACAACTCTGACAGCGGGTCCGGATGGCGTCACGACGACGTACCGCACCTGCCCGCGTTCCGGCCTGCAATTCGAGGCGCGCGCCGAGCGC
>JBKJTX010000447.1:0-6608 GCA_046590315.1 Ramlibacter sp.
CCCCCGCCCCCGCCCCCGCCGCCGCCATCGTCGCTGCGCCGGTTGCGCCCGCTCCCGCGGTGGTGGCACCTACGCCAGTTCGCGCGCCGGCTTCAGCCCCTGTCGCCGTTGCAGCGACCCCCGCCGCTTCGTCTGTCCCTGCTGCCACCTCCGCCCTGCCGAGCGCAGCGAGCGCGTCGGCTCCCGTCGTCGCGTCTATCGCTCCTGCCAGTGCCCCGCAGGCAACGGCGAGTGCGGCCAAGCCCGCTGCCGCCAAGGTTGCAGCGGCCAAACCGCCACCGCCGGTAGAGACGAGCCTGCTCGACGACATGATCGAGAACCCGCTCGTTCCTGCTACCGTGGGTGCCCTGCTCGCGCTAGCACTGGGTTTTGGCTTCTACCGCGCCCAGCAGCGCAAGAAATCCACGCAGGTGGACAGCTCCTTCCTCGAGAGCCGGCTGCAGCCGGATTCTTTCTTCGGGGCCAGTGGCGGCCAGCGCATCGACACCAACGAGAGCGGCGCAACCGGCTCGTCCATGGTCTATTCCCCCAGCCAGCTCGATGCGGCCGGCGATGTGGACCCCGTCGCCGAAGCAGATGTCTATCTGGCCTATGGTCGAGACCTGCAGGCCGAGGAAATTCTCAAGGAGGCCATGCGCACAACCCCGCAGCGCGTCGCCATCCACAGCAAGCTGTTGGAAATCTACTCCAAGCGGCGCGATGCGAAAGCCTTCGAACTCGTCGCAACTGAAGCGTATGGCCTGGCCCGTGGCGAAGGTCCGGAGTGGGAACACATTTGCGAACTCGGCCAGGAACTGGACCCGTCCAATTCGTTGTACCGCCCTGGCGGCCAGCCCGCTGCCGGTGCGATGGCAGCCGCGGCCGCAGGTGCGAGCGCATTCGGCGCGACCCAGGCAACCCAGCCGATGGCCATGGCCGAAGCCCCGGCGGCAGCCGATATCGACCTCGACCTGGACTTCTCCATCGACGACGACGCGCCGGCCGCTGCGCCGGTTGCGTACGCTGCGCCCCAGCCCACGCTGACCTTGAATGCACCGCCGGCCACCAGCGCCGCCATGCCCGCTCTGGACATGGATTTTGGTTCCGCAACGGTCGCGCTCGACGCGCGCCCCCCGGTTTCACAGCCCGCGCGACTGGATGCACCTCACCTGACGCTCGACCCGAATGCGCTGAACTTCGACATCGGTGCGGCCAAGCCGACTGCGGCGGCGGCCCCCGCTGCAGCTGCTTCCGCCGACGCGGGCATGATCGAGTTCGATCTTGGCGCGCTTTCTCTCGACCTGGATGCGCCCCCCGCAGGAACCCCTGCAAACGGAAGCGCCTTAGCAGCGGCGAAGCACGGCACGGACGACGTGTCCAGCACGTCCGGGGCCGAACTCAATACCGGTGGCTTCGATGAAGCTGGCGATGACCCGCTCGCGACCAAGCTGGCCCTCGCCCATGAGTTCAACGCTATTGGCGACCCAGACGGCGCCCGTAGCCTCGCACAGGAAGTCCTGGCCGAGGCCTCCGGCGATTTGAAGAGCCGGGCTCAGCGCTTCCTCGCGGAAATCAGCTGAACCGCGCCGCCCAGCGGCGCCGGTCCACGCCCTGAAAGCGCGCCAATGAGGCTGGCCCTCGGCATCAGCTACAACGGCCAAGCCTATGAAGGTTGGCAGAGCCAGCTGTCGGGTCGCACCGTACAAGATCGCCTGGAACACGCCCTGTCGCAGTTTGCCGCCCAGCGCGTTTCCACCGTCTGTGCTGGCCGCACGGATTCCGGAGTTCACGGCCTGATGCAGGTCGCCCACTTCGACACGCCGCTGGAGCGAGAGGAGTTCTCGTGGGTGCGCGGCACTAATCGCTTCTTGCCGGACGACATCGCGGTGCAGTGGGCGCGGCCCGTCCCTGACTCATTCCACTCCCGTGCCAGCGCCCTGGGCCGTCGCTATACCTACATCGTGCTCGAGTCGCCGGTGCGCCCGAGCGTGGATGCCGGCCGCGTCGGCTGGGTCTACCGCCCGTTGGATGCGGAGGCGATGCGCGAAGCAGCGGCTCTGTTGGTGGGACAGCACGACTTCACGTCATTCCGTGCCGCCGGTTGCCAGGCGCGCAGCCCGGTCAAGACCATGATCCGCATCGACGTTGCCCGACGCGGCGCCTACTGGCGTTTTGATTTCGAAGCGGACGCGTTCCTGCACCACATGATTCGCAACATCATGGGCTGCCTGCTTGTGATCGGCCAGAGCCACCAAACCGCTGGTTGGATGTCGGACGTATTGGCAGCGCGCGATCGCAGGGTGGCCGCGCCGACTTTCTCGCCGGACGGGCTGTATTTTCTGGGGCCGATTTACGGTCCGGAGTGGAACCTGCCGAGCCGCACCGCTGCGTATGATGGACTGCCATGAATGTTGAAGCAGCCCAACTCCTCAACCACCGCACCCGCATCAAGATCTGCGGGCTGACCCGTGAACAGGACGTCGATGCAGCGGTCGCCGCCGGTGCCGATGCGCTGGGCTTCAACCTGTACGAGAAGAGCCCGCGTTTCGTCGGCGTCGAGCGGGCGGCCGCGCTTGCCAAGCGGCTGCCCCCATTCGTGACCCCGGTCCTGCTCTTCGTGAATGAGACGGCCGAACGCGTGCTTGCTGCCTGCGAGGCCATTGCCGGCGCGACCGTCCAGTTTCACGGCGACGAGACGGCGGCCCAATGTTGGGAGGCGACCGGCGGCGGTCGCCACCCCTTTATACGGGTTGCCCGCATCCCCCTGGATGAGACGCCCTTCGACTTGGTAAAATTCGCTTCCGATCACGCCAAGGCCCAGGCCATCCTGCTCGACGCCCACGTCGAGGTCTACGGCGGGGCCGGGAAAGCATTCAATTGGTCACGTATTCCTGCAAGCGTCCCGCCCGGCTCGGCCGAACCGGGCGTCGGCCATCTTCACCTCGTTTTGTCTGGTGGATTAACGCCTGCAAACGTGACCGATGGCATCGTGCAAGTGCGGCCGCGTTGCAAAACGCTGGCCGTTGACGTCAGCTCCGGGGTCGAGGTTTCCACTAGCGCAGGGGCAACCCTGAAGGGAATCAAGGAACCGGAAAAGATCCATCAGTTCGTCGCGGCCGTTCGCGCTGGCGACGCGCTTCTTGCAAAGTCGACCCATGCCCTCTTATCTTCAACCTGACGCCGCAGGCCACTTCGGCATCTACGGCGGCAGCTTTGTCAGCGAGACGCTGACCCATGCCATCAACGAGCTGCGCGAGGCTTATGCCAAGTACCAGCACGACACCGAATTCCTTCGGGAATTCAACTACGAGCTGACCCATTTTGTCGGACGGCCCTCGCCGGTCTACCATGCCGCCCGCATGAGCCGCGAACAAGGCGGCGCGCAAATCTACCTTAAGCGCGAGGATCTGAATCACACCGGCGCCCACAAGATCAACAATGTGATCGGTCAGGCGCTGCTGGCCAAGCGCATGGGCAAGCCGCGCGTGATCGCGGAAACAGGCGCCGGCCAGCACGGCGTCGCGACGGCCACCATCTGTGCGCGTTACGGCCTGGAGTGCGTCGTGTATATGGGCAGCGCGGACGTGAAGCGCCAGAGCCCCAATGTCTACCGGATGAATCTTCTGGGGGCGTCCGTGGTGCCCGTGGAGTCCGGCAGCCGCACACTGAAGGACGCGCTCAACGAAGCCATGCGCGACTGGGTCACCAATGTCGAGAACACCTTCTACATCATCGGCACCGTGGCCGGCCCGCACCCCTATCCGATGATGGTGCGGGACTTCCAGAGCGTCATCGGAAAGGAGTGCCTGACGCAAATGCCCGAGCTGACCGGAGGCCAGCCCGACGTCGTGATCGCCTGCGTAGGCGGCGGCAGCAATGCGATGGGCATCTTCCACCCCTACATTCCTTACGAGAACACGCGCCTGATCGGCGTCGAGGCGGCTGGGGAAGGCCTGGAGAGCGGCAAGCATTCAGCCTCGCTGCAAAAGGGCAGCCCCGGCGTGCTGCACGGCAACCGCACTTACATCCTGCAGGACGAGAACGGCCAGATCACGGAGACGCATAGTGTGAGCGCCGGCCTGGACTATCCCGGAGTCGGTCCCGAGCACGCATGGCTGAAAGACATTGGCCGCGCGGAATACGTGGGTATCACCGACAAGGAAGCGCTTGCCGCGTTCCATTACCTGTGCCGCACCGAAGGCATCATTCCGGCGCTGGAGTCCAGCCACGCCATCGCCTATGCGATGAAGCTGGCCCAGACGATGAAGCCCGACCAGAAAATCCTGGTCAATCTATCGGGTCGCGGTGACAAGGACATTGGCACCGTCGCGGACCTCGCGGGAGTGGACTTTTACGATCGACCCTCCATGCGCGGCCTCCAGGTGAAGGGTGGCCAAAAGTGAGCCGCATCGCAACGAAGTTCGCGGACCTGAAAAGCCAAGGCCGCACAGCGCTCATCCCCTACGTGACTGCCGGCTTCCCCTTCGCCGACATCACCCCCGAGCTGATGCACGGCATGGTGGCAGCCGGCGCCGACGTGATCGAGCTGGGCGTGCCCTTCTCCGACCCCGCAGCCGACGGCCCCGTGGTCCAGAAGGCCGGCGAAAAGGCGCTTGCGCTGGGCGTTGGCATGCGGCAAGTGCTCGAGATGGTCAGCACTTTCCGCGCCCGCGACACAACCACCCCGGTCGTGCTCATGGGCTACGCCAATCCGGTGGAACGCTACGACCTCATGCACGGCCGGGACGCCTTCGTGCGCGACGCTGGGCGCGCCGGCGTGGACGGGGTTCTGATCGTCGACTATCCACCGGAAGAGTGCGAAGATATTGCGGCCAAACTGCGTGCTAACGGCATGGATCTGATCTTTCTGCTCGCTCCGACCAGCACCGACCTGCGCATGAAGCAGGTAGCGCGTGTGGCGAGCGGCTATGTCTACTATGTTTCGCTCAAGGGCATCACGGGGGCGGGTCACCTGGACACGGCCGCTGTAGAAGCCATGCTCCCCCGCATCCGCGCGCAGGTGACCGTGCCGGTCGGCGTAGGCTTCGGCATTCGCGACGCGGCGACTGCCCGAGCCATCGGCAAGGTCGCCGATGCCGTGATCATCGGCACCAAGATCATCCAGTTGATCGAGGACCAGCCGCGAGAGAAAGTCGTGCCTGCGGTGTCCGAGTTCCTGCGGGAAATCCGTTCCGCGCTCGACGCATAATTGCCGTTATCGAGCGTTCAGCGAAGCTGCCGCTCATGTTTTGTATTGGAGCAAGAATCCATGAGCTGGCTCGAAAAACTGCTTCCCCCCAAAATCCAGCAGACGGACCCGGCGGACCGCCGACAAGTGCCCGAAGGCCTGTGGGTCAAGTGTCCCAGCTGCGAAAGCGTGTTGTACAAGACCGACCTGGAACAAAACCAGAATGTCTGCCCGACTTGCAGCCACCACCACCGGATTGGCGCGCGGGCACGCCTGGATTCGTTCCTGGATGCCGAAGGCCGCTATGAGATCGGCCAGGAAGTCCTGCCAGTCGACGCGCTTAAATTCAAGGACAGCCGGCGCTACCCCGAACGCCTCAAGGAAGCACTGGAAAATACTGGCGAGACCGATGCGCTTGTGGTGATGGGAGGGGCGGTGCACAGCATCTGCCTGGTAGCAGCGGCATTTGAGTTCGATTTCATGGGCGGCAGCATGGGCAGCGTGGTCGGCGAGCGCTTCGTGCGCGGTGTCGAGTCTGCGGTCGAGCAGAAAGTGCCGTTTCTTTGCTTCACCGCAACCGGGGGGGCGCGCATGCAAGAAGGCCTGCTTTCCTTGATGCAAATGGCCAAGACCAACGCTTCATTGCCGCGTCTCGCAAAGAAAGGTCTGCCCTACATGAGCGTGCTGACGGACCCCACCATGGGGGGCGTCAGCGCAGGCTTTGCATTCCTCGGCGATGTGGTCATTGCCGAGCCCAAAGCGCTGATCGGCTTTGCCGGCCCCCGAGTGATCGAGTCCACCGTACGGGTTACCTTGCCCGAAGGCTTCCAGCGCGCCGAGTTCTTGCAGACCAAGGGCGCCGTTGACTTTATCTGCGACCGGCGCGAGCTGCGCAAGACTGTCGCGCACGCGCTGGCGATGCTGCAACGCCAGTCCGCCGACGCGGTCACTTGATCACGACAGCAACCGCAGAAGCACCGCTTCGACCTCCCCAAGCACGATTGCGGCGATATAAAGCAGCACCACCAAAGCCATCGGCGACAAATCGACACCGCCGACCAGCGGGATGACTTTGCGCAGCGGCCGCAGCAAAGGTGCGCATAAGCGCCCGCACATGTCGACCGCCATGGATTCCACCTGCACCCAGGAAAGAATCGTATAGACCATCATCAATCCGATCAGAAGCCAGATCGCCAAAAAAGCCACGCCAAACAGGGCCAACAAAGGAAGTAACTCGATCCCCTCGTAGCGCCCACCCGCGACCCACAGGATGAGGAACTGGCTGAGCTTGATCAGATAAGCGCCCACCAGACTGGCTGTGTCAACACGCCAGATCGCAGGCAGAATTTTGCGCAAAGGCAGCACCAGCCAATCCGTCACGGCGAACACGAAACGTCCCACCGGATTTCCGAAAGGAATGCGCTGGTATTGCATGTACAGC
>JBKJTX010000004.1:0-9201 GCA_046590315.1 Ramlibacter sp.
GGTGGAGAACGGGCAGGTCGTGGTGCGACCGATCAACTACCTCGCGATGTCGTATGACCACCGCATCATCGACGGCCGCGAAGCGGTGCTGGGGCTGGTGGCGATGAAGGAAGCGCTGGAAGATCCTGCTCGTTTGCTCTTTGACATTTGATGGGTACGAAGATGGCAAAGAATTTTGACGTTGTCGTCATCGGCGGCGGCCCCGGCGGCTACATCGCGGCGATTCGCGCGGCGCAGCTGGGATTCAACACCGCTTGTATCGACGAGTGGAAGAACAAGGATGGCAAGCCCGCGCTCGGCGGCACTTGCACGAATGTGGGCTGCATTCCGTCAAAGGCGCTGCTGCAATCGTCCGAACACTTCGAGCACGCCGGTAAGCACTTTGCCGATCATGGCATCGAAGTGCAGGGGCTCAAGCTGCAGATCGACAAGATGCTGGCGCGCAAGGACCAGGTCGTGAAGCAGAACAACGACGGCATCCAGTTCCTCTTCAAGAAGAACAAGGTGACGTTCTTCCACGGTCGCGGTTCCTTCGCTAGGGCGGGGGAGGGTGGCTACGAAATCAAGGTCGCGGGCGCCGCAGACGAAGCGATCATCGGCAAGCACATCATTGTGGCCACGGGTTCCAATCCGCGCGCGCTGCCCGGCGCACCGTTCGACGAGGAGACCATCCTTTCCAATGACGGCGCTCTGAGGATCCAGGGTGTCCCCAAGAAGCTGGGCCTGATCGGCTCAGGCGTGATCGGGCTGGAGATGGGTTCGGTCTGGCGGCGTCTCGGATCCGAGGTGACCGTGCTCGAGGCGTTGCCCACCTTTCTCGGCGCCGTCGACGAGCAGATTGCCAAGGAAGCCAAGAAGGCATTCGACAAGCAGGGCCTGAAGATCGAGCTGGGTGTGAAGGTGGGCGAGATCAAGAAGGCCAACCAGGGCATCTCGGTGGCCTGGACCAACGCCAAGGGTGAAGCCCAGACGCTCGACGTGGACAAACTAATCGTTTCGATCGGGCGCGTTCCCAACACGATCGGACTCGCTCCGGAAGCAGTGGGCTTGAAGCTCGACGAACGGGGCGCCGTGCTGGTCGATGGTGACTGCAAAACCAATCTGCCCAACGTCTGGGCCATTGGCGACGTGGTGCGCGGGCCCATGCTCGCGCATAAGGCGGAGGAAGAGGGCGTCGCGGTTGCCGAGCGCATCGCAGGGCAGCACGGTCACGTCAATTTCAACACTATTCCCTGGGTGATCTACACGAGCCCGGAGATCGCCTGGGTGGGCCAGACCGAGCAGCAGCTCAAGGCAGCCGGTGTCAAATACAAGGCTGGGTCGTTCCCCTTCATGGCCAACGGCCGCGCCCGCGCGCTGGGCGACACGACCGGGATGGTCAAGATGCTGGCCGACGCCACCACAGACGAAATCCTGGGTGTGCACATCGTCGGGCCGATGGCCAGCGAGTTGATTTCGGAAGCGGTCGTCGCGATGGAGTTCCGCGCGTCCGCCGAGGACATCGCGCGCATCTGCCACGCGCATCCGTCGCTGTCGGAAGCGACCAAGGAAGCGGCCCTGGCCGTCGACAAGCGAACCTTGAACTTCTGACCATGACGTGTCATCGCAGGCTTGAATCGCTGGATGCCGGGCCGGCCCCGGCATGACAATCCCGGCAATGTCGGTCAAAGACGTCTACGAAGCGGAACTCGCCAAGCGCGGCTACCAGGACGATCCCGCGCAACGGCATGCGATAAAAGAGCTCGATCGCTGCGCTCGCGAATGGGCCGAGTTCAAGGAGCAGCGGTCCAACGTCATCAAGAAGCTGATCCACCGGCCCGAGATTCCGCGCGGCGTGTACATGCACGGGGGAGTGGGGCGCGGCAAAAGCTTCCTGATGGATTGCTTCTATACGGCCGTGCCTCTGGTGCGCAAAACGCGACTGCACTTCCACGAGTTCATGCGCGAAGTGCACCGCGAACTCGCCGAGCTGCAGGGCACTGTGAATCCGCTGGACGAGCTGGGCGAGCGGATGTCGCGCCGTTACCGGCTGATCTGTTTCGACGAGTTTCATGTTGCCGACATCACCGACGCGATGATCCTGCACCGCCTGCTGAATTCGCTGTTCGATAACGGCGTTGGTTTCATGACCACCTCGAACTTCAAACCGGACGATCTCTACCCCGATGGGTTGCACCGCGACCGCATCCTGCCTGCGATCGCCCTGCTGAACGAGAAGCTCGAGGTGATCTGCGTAGACAACGGCGTCGACTATCGACATCGCACCATGGGCCAGCTCAAGCTCTACCACTCGCCCCTGGGGCCGGACGCGGATGCCCAGATGGACGCAGCCTTCACCAAGCTGGCGGAATCGCGTGACGAGGACCCGGTGCTGCACATCGAAGCCCGCGAAATTCGGGCTCGCCGCAAGGCCGGCGGTGTTGTGTGGTTCGACTTCAAGACTTTGTGCGGCGGGCCGCGTTCGCAGAATGACTACCTGGAGATCGCCACGCAGTTCCACACGGTGCTCCTTTCCGATGTGCCGCACATGCCGGTGCGCATGGCGTCGGAGGCGCGGCGATTTACGTGGCTGATCGACGTTTTGTATGACCGCCGGGTGAAGCTGATCATGTCGGCGCAGGTGCCGCCCGAGGCGTTGTACACCGAGGGGCCGCTGGCCCACGAGTTTCCACGCACGATTTCCCGCCTGAATGAAATGCAGTCGGCGGAGTTTCTTTCCCTGCAGCACCGGATGGTTGACACTCGCCTCACATGAAGCAACTGCTTGTTTCGCTCGCCCTGCTGGGGCTCGCCGCCGCGCAGGCCGAGAATGCGCCTGGGGCTGCGGCGGAGCGCACGCGCCTGGCGACTGAACGCGCCCAGGTTCAAGCCGCGTTTACGGATCAGGAGAAGGCGTGCTATGGCAAGTTCGGCGTGACGGACTGCCTGGCGGCGGCGAAAGCCCGGCGTCGGCAGACGCTCGCGGATCTACGGCGCCAGGAAATCGCGCTTAACGACGCTGAGCGCAAACGCAAGGCGGCTGAACGCCAGCAGTTGCTGGACGAGAGGCTGGTTGCAGAAAAGGAGCGTCTCAACAAGGAACGGGCGAACCAGGCCGGGCAGCAACAAGGACGGGAAGAACGGGCTGCTCAAAAGGCTGCGGCTCAGGCATCGAACGAGGCAGCCGCACCTGGGAATGCCGCGAAGCGTGAGGAGCGGGTCCGGCAGAAGCTGGCCGATCGCAAGGCCGCGCAAGCGCGCCGCTCCAAGGATGCCGAGAAGAGCGATGCCCAACACGAGCAACGCCAGAAGGACGCGCAAAAGCGCAGGGACAATTTGAGCAAACGGCTGGCGGAGCGCAAGAAGCCGGCTGCCCAGCCCTTGCCGGTGCCGCCCTGACGAGCCTAGCTCTCCAGCGGCTCGAGCTTGACAATCACGAGCGACAGGTTGTCGCCACCCCCGCGGCCACGCGAACGGGCTTTTTCGATCAGAAATTCCGTCGCTTCGCGGGGAGAAAGAGATGAGAGGACCGAACCCAATTCGCTTGGGCTGAAGTAGTGCCACACGCCGTCGCTGCAGGCCATTAGCACGTCGCCCGGGCGCAGCTGCTGGATGAAGTACTGGTCAGCGGGTGGGTCCTCCTCGGCGCCCAGGCATCCCATGAGGATGTTGGACTGCGGGTGCACGTTGGCTTCTTCTTCCGTCAGCTCGCCCCGCTCGACCAGCGTCTGAACGTACGAGTGGTCCATGGTGCGCTTGACCAGCTTGCCGCCGTGAAAATGGTAGATGCGCGAATCGCCGGCGTGCACCCAGTGGCAGTCGCCCGCCGGGTTGATAAGGAAGGCGGCGAGCGTGCTGTGCGGTTCCTGCTCCGAGGAGATGGCAGTCAGCTTGATGACGATGTGGGCTTCCTGGACGATCTGCTTGAGCAAGCCGGATGCATCGTCGTTGTCGGGCGAGTAACGGTCGAACAACTGTTTGGCCGTGAGCATGACCTGGTCAGATGCTTTGCGCCCGCCGCTGCGGCCGCCCATGCCGTCGGCGATGATGCCGAGCACGCAGCCGGGCACTCGCTGGTGGCTGACCAGCGCGACCTGGTCCTGCTGGTACTCGCGGTCACCCTTGTGGATGCCCGTCGATGCGGTGAGTCGGTAACCCTTTGTGGCCATCTTGCGAATGATCGAGTGCCCGTTGCCGTCGTCGGCGACGCGCTCGATTATTGACTGCGAAAGACGTATTATCGAACGAACCCGAGCGTGGCCGGCGAAAACGTTACCGCAGCTCGCATTCTCCTTGGATTCAAACCTTCACTCCCCCGAGCGACACCTGATCGAATTGCGTATGGAGCATGCCGATCTCGATGCCCTGATTGACCGCGTCAGCCACGAAAGCCCGGTCGATGAGCTCATGATGCGCCGGCTGAAAAAGCGAAGGCTGGCCCTGCGCGACCAGATTGCCAGGCTGGAACTCGCGACTGATCCCAAAGAACCAGCCTAGAAACATGCCCCCACGCTCCTCACTTCGTGTAGTCGCTGCCCCCCGAGGGGGCCTTCGCGCCTAGGGGCGGCCCGTCGGCGTAAAAATGATGCCCCCACGCTCCTCACTTCGTGTAGTCGCTGCCCCCGGGGGGCCTTCGCGCCTAGGGGCGGCCCGTCGGCGCTCAAGTTCCGCTCTCTGATGCCATTGGAAGATCCAGTTCTCGACGCATTCGCGCAGGGCGGCGTGCTGTCGCGTGCCGCCGACCACTTCCGGCCGCGCCAAGGCCAGACCGACATGGCACTGGCCGTAGCTCGCACCATCGAAGCCGGAGGCGCGCTGGTGGTGGAGGCCGGCACCGGTGTGGGCAAGACGTTTTCATATCTCGTTCCCGCTTTGCTGAGCGGCGAGCGTGTGCTGCTGTCGACGGCGACTAAAACCCTGCAGGACCAGTTGTATGGCCGCGATTTGCCGCGTTTGGTTGAGGCGCTGGGTCTTCCTGTGCGCACCGCGCTACTCAAGGGCCGCGCCAGCTACCTGTGCCTGCATCGCATGGAACTCGCGCGACGCGATTCGACCCTCCCAGACCGAGCGTCCGTGCGCGCACTCGCCAAAATCGAAGAATGGTCACAGTCGACGCGCACCGGCGACCTCGCTGAATTGCCCGGCCTGGATGAGCGCTCGCCGCTGATTCCCCTCGTGACTTCGACGCGCGAGAACTGCCTTGGGTCGCAGTGCCCCCGGTTCCGCGCATGCCACGTCAATCTTGCGCGCAAGGAAGCGCTGGCCGCCGACGTGGTGGTGATCAACCACCACCTCTTTTTCGCGGACCTTGCCGTGCGCGAGTCGGGAATGGCCGAATTGCTGCCCACCGTACGGGTTGCGATCTTCGACGAAGCGCACCAGCTCAACGAAACGGGCGTGCAGTTTCTCGGCGCGCAGCTCACCACCGGACAGCTGCTCGACTTCGCGCGCGACATGCTGGCCGCCGGCCTGCAGCTGGCGCGCGGGCTGGTCGATTGGCAGCAGGTCGTCTCTGCGGTCGAGCGGGCCACGCGCGATTTGCGCCTGGTCGTCGGCAAGAACGCGCCGGGCGCCAGACTTCGGTGGGTGGAGGAAGCGCCCGCGCAGGTGGACCCGTTGCAATGGCGGCAGGGTCTGGCCGATCTCGGCCAAGCCTGCGAGCGAGCGATAGCCGCGCTTTCCACCGTGAGCGAGATTGCGCCGGATTTCGAGCGGCTGCACGAACGTGCGCAGCAACTCGTCGGGCGCATTCAGCGCTTTGCCAGCCCGTGCGAGGCGGGGGCCGTCCGTTGGCTGGATGTGGGCACGCAGCTGCGGCTGGTCGAGTCGCCACTGGATATCGCGCAGGCAGTACAGGACAAGATGCTGCGCAGCGGCAACGAGGAGGTCTCGTCACGGGCCTGGATTTTCACGTCGGCAACTCTGGGTGACGACGACAAGCTTTCATGGTTCACCGAACCGTGCGGGCTGAGCGAGGCGCAAGTGCTTCGCGTGGGCAGCCCGTTCGACTACCAGACCCAGGCCGCCGTGTACGTGCCACGCGAACTGCCGCGCCCGAACGATCCCGCGCACAGTGGCGAAGTCGCGAAGCTGGCTGCGCAGGGCGCCGCTCGCTTGCGCGGCCGAACCATGGTGCTCACGACAACGCTGCGTGCGCTGCGCGCAATCGGCGAAGACTTGCAGCGGCGCTTTGAAGGTTCGGGCGAGGTCGAGGTGCTGGTGCAGGGCCAATGGCCCAAGCGCCGCCTCATCGAGCGTTTCCGCGAGGGCGGCTCGCAAGGCCGGGCCGGCTGCGTGCTGGTGGCGTCCGCATCGTTTTGGGAAGGTGTGGACGTGCCGGGCGATGAGTTGCAGCTTGTCATTATCGACAAGCTGCCATTCCCGCCGCCGGGCGATCCCTTGGTGGAGGCCAGGGCGCAGCGCCTGGAATTGCAGGGCCGCAGCGCGTTCAATGACTATTTCATACCTGAAGCGGCGGTAGCGCTCAAGCAGGGCGCAGGAAGGCTGATCCGCCGCGAATCAGACCAGGGCGTGCTGGTGGTCTGCGATACGCGGCTCGCCTCGATGGGTTACGGACGGCGCTTGATGGCCGCGCTGCCCCCGATGCGGCGGCTGGGATCGAACGCGGAGTTCTTGGAATTGCTGGACGCGCTGGGTCAAGCGGGCCAGGCTACCAGACCTTCCACCACGGATCCTGCTTGGATCTGAAGCCTCGAGTCAGGTAGTCGCTCTTGGGGTAGGTCTTCTCCATCACGCGCCGGGTGTCGCCGGCCAACTGCGTCATGCCGAGGGCGTCGTACGAGCGGACCAGGATGTACAGTGCTTCTTCTACCGCCGGAACGTTCTGGTAGTCGGTGATCGCGTTTTGCGCCCGGCTGATTGCCGCCACGTACGCGCCCCGAGTGAAGTAGTAGCGCGCGACGTGCACTTCATACTGAGCCAGCGAATTGACGATGTAGTTCATGCGTGCCCGTGCATCGGGCGTGTAGCGCGAATCGGGGAAGCGCGTGATCAGTTCCTTGAAGGCTTCAAAGGACTCCTTGGCGGCTTTCTGGTCCCGCTCGGACAAGTCCTGGCGCGACAGGAACGAAAGAAGGCCCAGGTTGTCGTTGAAGTTGACAATGCCCTTCAGGTACAGCGCATAGTCGATCGCCGGGCTCGACGGGTGCAGCTTGATGAAGCGATCCAGCGTGGACAGCGCCGAGGCCTGATCGTTGGACTTGTATTGGGCATAGGCTTTTTCCAGCTGTGCCTGCTGGGCCAGCGGGGTGCCGGCTGCACGGCCTTCGAGTTTTTCGAAAAGCGGAATGGCCTTGTCGTAACCGCCAGAGTTGACCTCGTCCTTGGCTTCGGCGTAAATCTTGTTCGGGCTCATCGTCGCGGTCTTGTCGTCCGACGTCGACGAGCAGCCCGCAAGCACGGCTGCCAGCGCCAACACAGGGACCATCGATAATTTGGCGCTAGGCATCACTCGCGACTTTCTTGAAACAGGGCAAATTCATTATATCGACCGACCTTCCACCCGCCGACGACACGGGCGGTATCGACGACTCCGCTGATGCGGGGCCCGAGGTCGAGCTGCGGCGCTTCGTAGTCGATGCTGCGCACCACGGCGACCGACTGGACCGCGCGCTCGCCGCGCTAGCGCCCGAGTTTTCGCGCAGCTTTCTGCAGCAGATGATCGAAGCGGGCGCCGTCGTGCTGGGCGATACCGCGGTCATCAAGTCATCGCACAAGGTCAAAGCGGGGGACCAGGGCACGATCGAGCTGCGCCCCACCCCGCAGAGCCAGGCGTTCCGGCCGGAACCCATGGCGCTCGATGTGATGTTTCAGGACGACCACCTGCTGGTGGTCAACAAGCCGGCCGGACTGGTCGTGCATCCGGCTCCCGGCAACTGGAGCGGCACTTTGCTCAACGGCCTGCTTGCCCGCGACGCCCAAGCGGCGCTGCTGCCGCGCGCGGGCATCGAGCACCGGCTCGACAAGGACACCAGCGGCCTCATGGTGGTCGCGCGCACCCGCGCCGGCATGGACGGACTCGTTCGAGGCATCGCGGCGCGCGAAGTGGCGCGGCAATACGTGGCGTTGGCGCATCGCGCCTGGGCTGGGGCCAAGTCGCGCCGTGTCGAGGCTCCGATAGGGCGCGATCCTCGCAATCGTCTGCGCATGGCTGTGGTCGAGAGCGGCAAGACGGCTGCGACGACGTTCGAGTTGCTGCAGGAAGCCGATGCGGGTTGCTGGGTGCGCGCCACGCTTGAGACCGGACGCACCCACCAGATTCGAGTCCACATGGCGCATGCCGGTCATCCCCTCGTGGCGGACGAGCTGTACGGGGGGGCACGCGCCGCTGGACTGGAGCGTCAAGCGCTGCATGCGTACCGGCTGGCGTTTACGCATCCGGTGACAGCGCAAGTGCTGGAGTTTCATGCGCCGTTGCCGTCTGATTTGCGGCAGGGCCTGGCGTGCTGGGGCCTGCGCTACAATGATTGCGAATGGCTTACCCGCCACGCCCCCTAGGGCCTGTTCACGGACAGGCCGGGGCATGTGTCCCGCGCGATTCCGGTCGTCCGCGACGCAGCGAAACTAAAAATCGCCCCTGTTCAGCCCTTTGATTTGCGCGCCCGGTTGGCGCCTTTTCCCGGAACGGCAAGACCATGAATACGACGGATGCCAAGCGCGTCCTCGAAACCGCGTTGATTTGCTCGCACCAGCCCCTGCCGGTGCGCGAGCTGCGTGTCCTGTTCAACGACGAACTCGGCGCCGACACGATCAAAGCGTTGCTCGCGGACCTTCAAAACGACTGGGCGCAGCGCGGCGTGGAGCTTGTCCACGTGGCAAGTGGGTGGCGTTTCCAGAGCCGTCCTCAGATGCGTGAATACCTCGACCGCCTGCACCCTGAAAAACCGCCCAAGTACACCCGCGCGGTGTTGGAAACGCTGGCGATCATCGCGTATCGCCAGCCGGCCACGCGCGGCGACATGGAAGACATCCGCGGTGTCACCATCAATGCGCTGATCCTGAAGCAGCTCGAAGACCGGGGTTGGGTCGAAGTCATCGGCCATCGCGAGGCACCAGGTCGTCCGGCCCTCTTTGCGACAACCCGTCAATTCCTGGACGACCTCGGCATTGAATCGTTGGACCAGTTGCCGGTACTGGACACGCCCGGTCAGCAAGCCCACGTGCTGGCCTCGCTGGGCGCGGCCAGCGAGGAAGTGCAGCCCG
>JBKJTX010000034.1:0-26835 GCA_046590315.1 Ramlibacter sp.
GTGGGCTCTTTTCGATGCAAGCACAAGTCAGCTTGCCGGACGGCAGCGTCACGGTCGCACCGCGCATCGAAGGCTTTGAGGTGTCGGGGCTAGGCACCGAAGCGCTGACCGGAGCACGCAGCAGCTGTTCGCGGCGAGCCGGGCGACTCACCGTCGACAGTTGGCTCGCGCGCGCTGTCGTGGCCGCCGAGGACCAGCGCTTCTATGACCACAACGGCTATGACCTGGCGGAGCTCAGCGCGGCGTTCACGCGCAACCAGCAGGCGCATCGCATTGAGCGCGGCGGCAGCACCTTGTCGCAGCAAGTCGCCAAGCTGCTCATTACCGGCGACGAGCGCAGCCCGGTGCGCAAACTGCGCGAAATGCTGTACGCGGTCGAGATGGAGCGCACGTTGGGCAAGGCGCGCATCCTGCGCCTGTACCTGGACAACGCGCCCTGGGGCACTAATCTGTGCGGCGCCGATGCGGCAGCCAGTCACTACTTCGGCGTGAAAGCGCACGAACTCACGCCGGCGCAGTCGGCGTGGCTCGCCGCGATGCTGCATAACCCCATCGCCGAATCGCAGCATTGGGCCGAAACGGGTCAGATCAATCTGGCGCGAGCGCAGTGGGTGGCGCTGGGCATGCGCGGGTTGACTCGCAAACAGAAGCTCGCGCTGGCCGAAGACATGGCACTGTTGCCGTGGTCGCCGACTTGGGTCGAACCTCAGACCACAACCGACCCCGCCGCGCGCAAGGACAAGCAAGCCACGTTCTAGCGCTGGCGGCTACTTGCCCATACGGGCGAAACATGGCGCGCGCAAAGTCCGCTTCAATCTGCGGTCGCTTCCGGCCCAGAACTCGAAAGGAAGTCCATGAAATTCGCCAGCAAGCATTTCCCCGCTGCCGGCCTGCTGGCCGTGTTCGGCTCGGCGGCCACGGCGCAGACGCCGCCGCCACCGCCCCCCACCGCTGCCGCACGCTACATGGGTGCTGAGCTGGACACATGGCCGAGATGGACAAACGCGCTGACGCGACCAAGGCCTTCTATGCGGCACTCTCCCCCGAGCAAAAGAATGTGTTCGACCAGGCGACCTGCATGGTCACGGCGGCCGCGATCACCACAACACCTGAGTGCATCGCTTAAAAAAAAGCCTGCGGCATCGCTGCCACAGGCTTTGGCGAGTTACCGGGGCAAATTACTGCGGCGTGCCGCCTTGCTGAGGCGACGGCGTACCGGCGGGCAGGTTGGCCGGCATTCCTGGCGCCATGCCGTAGCCCGTGTTGCCCATCATTTGCTGAGCCTTGGCTGCGGCTTTTTCTGCCTTGGTCAGCGACTTCTCGTTACGCAGCTCGGCGCGATTTTTGGAAAGCAGCGGGTCGTCCGGGTTGGCGTTGGGATTGCCCCGAACGGTAGTCGAGGCTTCGCCCGCGCGACCGGGTGTGGTGGTCGTGGCCGCAGCGGCGTCGCGCCCTTGCGCATCCTGACGGATCGCGTCCTTGGTCGAAACCGGCGCCTCGCTCACAGGAGCGGTGGCCGTCGTTTGGCCTTGCGCGCCCGCCGCCGCGAGCAGGCCGGCCAGGAGAATCGACAAACAGGTGTTGGACTTTTTCATGAGATATCCTTTCGCCTCGAAAAAAGCTGAGTCATGCCTCAAAGTTGGGGCATGACGTCACCATAGGCGGCGTGTCAGCCCTACCGTATCGGACATCACGGACGGGGGCTGTAGGACAGTCAGAAATTCGCGGCGTAGCGCAGTTGCAAAGAAGTTCTCGCCCGGTTGAGTCGCCAAGGCAACCTTCGTGCGGCGCGAAGCTTTCTAAGCTTGGGCGATGCTCATTTCCGAACTTGCAGAACGCACTGGCGTATCGGCCCACGCACTCAGGCATTACGAGCGGGTCGGGCTGCTGGAGCCGGCCCGCACTGCCGGCGGGTATCGCGACTATGCCGAGTCCACGCGCCGCGAAGTGATTTTTATCGCCATGGCGCGCCGGGTCGGGTTCTCGCTCAAGTCCATCGCCGAGCGACTGCCGGACTACCGCGCCCACCGCTTGAGCTTCGACGATATGGTGACGGCACTGCAGTGCCGCGTTGCCGAGATCGACCAGCAGATCGCCGCGCTGCAGGCGCAGCGGCTCCAGGTGGTGGAGCACATCGGCTGGATGCGCGAACAAAAACGCGCGCACGAGCGGACGCGCAGTCAGCGCACCCCCGCCAAACCCTGGCCGAAGTCCTCGCCCAAAACGGCCGCTCCCTCCCGCAAAGGAACCCCAACATGAATCCGGGACCTCATCCTTCTTTCGGCCCTTTCGATGCATTGAGGCAAATGGTCGAGGCCATGCCGATGGCCCGGACCCTGGGCCTCAAATTCACCCGAATCGAACCCGGCCATTCGGAATTGGAAATCCCGGTGGCCGAACCGTTCACCTTCAGGACGGGCCAACTGCAGGCCACGCCCGTTTTCGCTGCCGCCGACTTCGCCGCCGTCAGCGCAGCAGGTTCGCTGCTTCCGGACGGCTGGACCAATGCGACGATCGACGCGACCTTGAAACTGGTCGCGCCGGCACGCGGCCGACTGCTGCGCTCGCGCGGGCGCGTGATCGATGCGGGGCGCCTTCTGACCGTCTGCGCCGCCGAAGTTTTTGCGGTGAGCGAAAGCGGCGAAGAGACCTTGTGCGCGACGTTACTCGGTACCGCCCGCAACATCGACATGACACGCAGCGCCTGATGCAGATTCGCGCTCCCGAGGGGTGACACGAAGACTGCGCGCAGTCCTACACCCTCTGATCAAGCCCGGCAGTACAAGAAAGTCTCACTTTCAACCAGAGAGACTTTGACTGATGACCGACACCGTGGCCACCGCCCCGCCGTTGACCGTGATGACGGTCAACATCCACAAGGGCTTCACCACCTTCAACCGTAAGTTCATCCTGCCTGAACTGCGGGACGCGGTGCGCAAAGTCGGTGCGGACGTGGTGTTCCTGCAGGAAGTCATGGGCACCAATGGCCACAACAAGAAGGCCGACGACTTGTGCGACGAGCCGCACTATGAGTTTCTGGCCGACGAGATCTGGCCGCAGTACGCCTACGGCCGCAATATGGTTTATCCGAAGGGCCACCTCGGCAACGCGGTGATGACCAAGTTTCCCATCGTGCGCTACCAGAACCACGATGTATCCGTGGCCGGACCGGAAAAGCGCGGCTTGCTGCACTGCGTGTTAAGCGTGCCCGGCCATACGCAACAGGTGCACGCCATCTGCGTGCACCTGGGACTTGCGGAATCACACCGCCAGCAGCAGCTCGATTTACTCTGCCAAATGGTGCGCGGCGAGGTTCCCGACAACGCCCCGCTGATCGTGGCCGGCGACTTCAACGACTGGCGCCGGCGCGCCAACGATTTGCTGCAGCGCGAAATTGGCCTGAATGAGGTTTTTGTGACCGCATATGGCGAATCTGCCAAGACATTTCCGGCGCGCTTTCCACTGCTGTCGCTGGACCGCATCTTCGTGCGCAACGCTTCGGTTCATCTGCCGGTCGTGCTGCCCCGTCGCCCGTGGTCGCATCTGTCCGATCATGCACCGTTGGCCGCCGAAATCCACCTTTAGGAATCGTCTGTCATGCACCAGAGATGGATCGAAGGCAACGACATCCGCCTGCTCGAAAACGGCGAGGAGTTCTTCCCGCGCGTGTTCGCCTGCATTGCCGACGCGAAACAGGAAGTGGTGCTGGAAACCTTCATCCTGTTCGAGGACAAGGTGGGCTTGCAATTGCACGAGGTCCTGGTTGCCGCCGCGCGCCGTGGCGTGCAGGTCGACGTGACGATCGATGGCTTCGGCTCGCCTGACCTCTCCAACGGCTTCATCGACTCCTTGAGGGAAGCCGGCGTGCGCCTGCATGTTTTCGATCCGGGCAAGCGTCTGTTCGGCTGGCGGATGAATGTGCTGCGCCGCATGCATCGCAAGATCGTCGTCGTCGACGGCACGATCGCGTTTGTCGGTGGCATCAATTACTCGGCCGACCACCTGGGCGACTTCGGGCCGGAGGCCAAGCAGGACTATTCGGTAGAAATTCATGGCCCCTTGGTGTCGGAAATCCACCGCTTCACCCATCTGGCGTTAGCCCGGGGCCACCGCTACCAGCGGGACCGTGAGTGGTGGCGTTCGCGCAAGCAGCTGCGGACCCACCCTGCCGACCAACCCCGCGTCGGCAGCGCGACTGCACTGCTGGTCGTGCGCGACAACGTCGACCACCGCAGCGCCATCGAGCGGGAGTACCGGATTGCGCTGCGCTCAGCGCGCAGGCGCGTGGTCATCGCCAACGCCTACTTCTTTCCCGGCTATCGTTTCATGAAGGAATTGCGCCGCGCTGCGCGGCGCGGCGTCGACGTGCGACTCATTTTGCAGGGCCAACCCGACATGCCTATCGTCAAGACCGCCGCGAGCATGCTCTACCACCAGCTGCTCGGCGCGGGCGTACGCATTTATGAATATTGCGAACGCCCGCTGCATGGCAAAGTCGCGCTGGTGGATGACGAGTGGGCGACCGTGGGCTCAAGCAATTTGGACCCCCTCAGCCTCGCGCTGAACCTGGAAGCCAACGTCATCATTCGAGACCGCGACTTCAATCAGCACTTGTATGGGCGACTCGAACATTTGATGCAGCACAGCTGCAAGCAGATCGATCAACAGGAGCTGGGCGAACTCAAGGGCTTTGGCCTTGCGCGCAGCTTCGTCGCCTACCACTTCACGCGGCGCTACCCGGCATGGGCCTCGTGGCTGCCGCGCCATGTGCCTCGCCTGTTGCCCGCAGCCGGCGACCGCCTGAATCCGTTGTACGCCAACCATGGAGGCAAGGAGTGAGCCATGGGCACGCGCACCCTTGCAGTGCCGGGGCACCCGGACCACTGGCGGTCCCAGGCTTGGTGGCCATGGGCCCGTCGCGCGCTCGCGTTTCTATTCTTCGCAGCGGTCATTGCGCTCCTGGTGCGGTATGGGCGCAACATCGATTGGGACGAAGTGCTGGACTCGGTTCGCAGCACGCCCGTCCCCACGCTGGCACTCGCCATCGGTTTGGCGGCCGCCAGCCATCTCTTGTACAGCTGCTTCGACCTCATCGGGCGGCGCTACACAGGTCACAGTCTGCCTACCCTCACGGTAATGACGGTGAACTTCGTCAGTTACGCGTTCAACCTGTGTATCGGCTCGCTGGTCGGCGGCGTTGGTTTCCGTTACCGGCTCTATTCGCGGCTGGGGCTGAAGAACGGCGTCATCACCCGCATCGTTTCGATGAGCATGCTCACCAACTGGCTGGGCTACAAGCTGATGGCGGGCTTGGTGTTTCTCATCCATCCCCTGGCGCTGCCGCCAAGCTGGAACATGGGCAACCACGGGCTCCAATGGGTCGGTGCGGGCCTGGTGCTCATCTCGGCGGCCTATATCGCCGCCTGCGTGCGCTATGGCGATCACATGTGGAACTGGAAGGGCCACGAGCTGTACCTGCCGCCCTGGCGCATGGCGGTGCTGCAGATGGTGGTCTCCTGCCTCAACTGGTCCCTGATGGCCGCGATCATCTGGGTGTTGCTCGGCCAGCGCCTGCATTACCTCGACGTCCTCACGGTCTTGCTGATCGGTGCGATCGCCGGCGTAGTGGCCCACGTGCCGGCAGGGTTAGGCGTCTTCGAATTCGTTTTCGTGGCCCTACTCTCTCACCAGATCTCCGAAGGCCGCCTCATCGGCGCGCTGCTGGGCTACCGCGCCATTTACTACATCGTCCCGTTGATCGTCGCGGCCGTGCTCTACCTCTTTATGGAGCTTCATGCCAGGAAGCAAAACCAAGAGCGAGCTGTTGCCGCGGAGGCAACGCCTCCAATTTGAACTGATGAAAGATTTCCATGCGGCATAACTATGTCAACCCGTTCGCCCCTCAGCTCTTCAATCCCTTCATGCAGTGGGTCGAATTCGCAACCAAGTCGATGGAGATGTTCATCTCTTCCGGTCAAGTGATCAGCACGCGCGTCAACCAGATGGCGCGCGCTGGCGCCAACCCGAGTTCGCGCGATATGAAGGAGTTCGCGCTCATGGGCAGCGAGAAGGTCAAGGCTGCGACTGAGTCAGGTTTGGCCGTCGCCACCGGCATGCAGTCGGCCCACTACCACCTGATGACCCGAGGTTGGCCGCATTGGGTCCACTCGATGCCGGTACTGGCGAACGCGGCTCTCAAGCCCTTCCACGGCGGCTCCACGGCCAATGCGCGGCGCCTGTCCCGCACGCGGCGCAGCACGCGCTGAAGGACATGGACGTGCAACCGATAATTTGTTCGAAAGACGCGTGATGGAAGCGCGGCTGGCCAGCGAAACCGATCTTGCGGGCTTCCGCGAGGAAGCACGCGCGCTGCTGGCCCACCAGGTTCCGCCCGAGTCCGTGCATTGGGAAACTGCGCAGGCGCAGAACAGCGACCAATTCACCGACCCGTCCTCCCCCGCCGACAACCGCGCGCGCGGTATTCCGAAGGCGGCGTCGGCCATCGTGCCCGCCTCCTTCCTGCGGCTGTGCGAAGTAGTGGTGTTGCACTCCGACACGCAGCGCTTCGCACTCCTGTACCGGTTGCTCTGGCGGTTGGTGCACGAGCCGGGACTGCGCAACAACCCGATCGACCCGGACATGCTGCACGCCCATCAGATGGGCCAGGCGGTGCGGCGCGACATTCACAAGATGAAGGCCTTCGTGCGGTTCCATCCGGTGAATGACGGTCAGCCCGAGCCTTTGCAAATCGCGTGGTACGAACCCGCGCACCACATCATCGAAGCTGTGGCGCCCTGGTTTACCAAGCGCCTACCGCAGACGCGCTGGGCCTTGCTGACGCCGGAGCGTTCGGTCGAATGCGACGGCCGGCAATTGCATTTCGGCCCCGGTCTGCCGCGCAGCGACATCCCGCTCGCCGATGCGCCAGAGGAAAACTGGCTCAGCGTCTATCGCCGCGTGTTCGGTGCGCGAGCGACTGCAACGCAGAATTAGTTCAAACGAAAACGCCATCCTGGTACGCTGCGCCGAAATACACATTGACGCTAGCGATGCGCTCGCCGCGAAAAGTCATGAATTCGGTATTGCGGAAAGACTTGCCGCCTGGTGTCGCGCACAGATAGGTGACAAAAGCGCGGTCACCTTCAACCACGATGTTCTCGATCTTCTGATCGCGGCTGGCGTCTCGGTCGGGCCAGCAACGCTCGAACCATGTGGCTTTGTCGATGCCGTCGTCATTGGGGCTGGTGAAGCGAAAGTCGTCGGCGAGCAAAGCTTCCGCGGCTGCGCGGTTCTCGCTTTCATAAGCGCCAAACCAGGCGCGAACGACGTGGGTCAGTTTGTTGTCTTGCATGGGCGATTTTACCGCCCCTGCCCTCCGACCTTTTGCGACGCATCGATATCCCCTACGCCCGTGCGCGCACGCTTCACAATGCGCTTGGCGGCCCGCTTGGACTTCTTGAACCCACTGCGTTCATCCTTTGCCACGCTGGTGTCCCGGCCTCTGCGCACGCCGTCACCCGCCTGCACGCCAAGCCCGCCCTGCGGCGGGCCGGCCATCGCGCCCTGACCAGCTTGCGCCCCTGACATCGCCGGTCGGCCTTCGAACACGGCGGCCGCGCCAGAGTTCTGGCCATAGACCTCGGTGATGGTGAAGAGAGCCGCCGCCAGCACAAGGGCGACCGTGAACCAATGATGCGGTGTATGGAGAGTCTTCATGGCGAACTCCTTTTCGCGTTGCTCGCCATTCCAGTGTGGGCGCTGCAGCTGACTTGCACATGTGCATTTGGCAACAGAATCTGTAGGACAACGCTGGCTCGCGACTGTTAAGATTCGCCGCTTTTCGATGCTGCTCTGTCCCAAGAATTACCGTTAATGACCGTTGCCATCGCAGGCCGCGCCCCTGTCACGTTCGAGATCAAAAGCGCCAACCTGCCCCTGGTGTCGCTGCTGCTGAAATCGGCCGACCTGCGGGCCCTTTCCGCTGAACTCCAAGCCCGCTTCGGCGACATCCCCGACTTCTTCGACAACGATCCGCTGGTGCTGGACCTGTCGCCGCTGCAGGGCCAAAGCGAGACGTCCGTGGACTTTGCGCAGCTGTTGGCGCTGCTGCGTGGTTACAAGGTGATGCCGGTGGCGGCGCGCGGCGGGAGCGAGCAGCAAATGGCCGCGGCGCTTGCAGCTGGACTCGCGCTGGCGGGTGACGCGGTCATCGTGCCGCCCTGGATCCCGGATCAAGTCCGGGATGACAAAGCCAAAGTGCCTGCGCCGGCCGCGCACGCCGCACCGGCCATGCAAACCGCCCTCGTCATCGACAAACCGCTGCGCTCCGGCCAGCAGATCTACGCCCGCGGCCGCGACCTGGTCGTCCTCAGCATGGTGAACGCCGGCGCTGAAGTCATCGCCGATGGCCACATCCATGTGTATGCGCCCCTGCGCGGCAAGGCCATCGCCGGCGCACGCGGCAACACCGAGGCGCGAATTTTGTCGTTGTGTCTTGAACCCGAACTCATCTCTATCGCCGGCGTGTATCGCACCGCGGAAGTTCCCCTGCCCGATGACCTGCGTGGAAAGCCCGCCCAGGTACGCCTGGTTGGTGGCGCCGAGGGCAAGCTGGTGATGGATCCGATCAAAGCCTGATATTCAACTGAAGGACCCTGACCCCATGGCAAGAATCATCGTCATCACCTCCGGCAAGGGCGGGGTGGGCAAAACCACCACCAGCGCCAGTTTCGCCTCCGGCCTGGCCATGGCCGGCCACAAGACCGCCGTGATCGACTTCGACGTGGGCCTGCGCAATCTCGACCTCATCATGGGCTGCGAGCGCCGCGTGGTGTACGACCTCATCAACGTCATCCATGGCGAAGCCAACCTGCATCAGGCGCTCATCAAGGACAAAGCCTGCGACAACCTCTTTGTGCTGGCCGCCTCGCAGACCCGCGACAAGGAAGCGCTGACCAAGGACGGCGTGGAAAAGGTTTTGAAGGACCTCGGCGAGATGGGCTTCGAGTACGTGGTGTGCGATTCGCCGGCCGGCATCGAGACCGGCGCGCTGATGGCCATGCACTTCGCCGATGAGGCGCTGGTCGTCACCAACCCGGAGGTCTCGTCGGTGCGCGACTCCGACCGCATCCTGGGCATGCTGGCTTCAAAGACCAAGCGCGCGATCGAAGGCAAGGAGCCGATCAAGGAGCACCTGCTCATCACGCGTTACAACCCCAATCGCGTCGACCAGGGCCAGATGCTCTCGCTGGAAGACATCCAGGACATCTTGCGCATCAAGTTGATTGGGGTCATCCCCGAAAGCGAAACCGTGTTGCAGGCCTCCAACCAGGGCACACCTGCCGTGCACATGAAAGGCAGCGACGTCTCTGAAGCCTACAAGGACGTCATCGACCGCTTCCTCGGCGCCGATAAGCCGATGCGCTTCGTCGATGCGCAAAAGGTCGGCTTTTTCAAGCGCATGTTTGGAGCCAAGTAAGCAGATGGCATCGTTCCTCTCCTTCCTTCTCGGCGAAAAAAAGAAGACTGCCAGCGTCGCCAAGGAGCGGCTGCAGATCATCCTCGCGCACGAGCGCAGCGGCCGCAACGCCAGCCAGCCCGACTACCTGCCCGCACTGCAACGCGACCTGCTGGCCGTCATCAGCAAATACATCAAGATGGATCCGCAGGACATCAAGGTCAGCGTGGACCGTCAGGGCAACCTCGAGGTGCTCGAGGTGAAGATCGAACTGCCTGACCATAAGTAGGTTCACACAGCTGAGCTCTGCGCGGCTAAACTTCCAGCATGGCCGACTCTCTACTCGTGCGCGTCACGCACCGCTACAACGTGCCCGCGGAGCGCGTGTTCGATGCCTGGCTCACGCCCGCGCAGGCCGGCCGCTTTCTCTTTGTCACGCGTACAGGAAACATCCTGTACTGCGAGATCGAAGCGACGGTTGGCGGCGGCTTCATGGTCACCGACAGGCGACCGAACGCCGACGGCGACGAAAGTTTCTTCGACGCCCAACATCGCGGCACTTACGTTGAAATTCAGCGGCCGAGCCGGCTCGCGTTCGACTTGAGTGTCGAGCCCTCCGCAAGTCCGCCCACCCGAGTGACGCTCGACTTTGTGCCGCTGGGGCCGAACATCACTGAGCTCGTGCTCACGCATGACCTGGGCGATGGCGACGACGCCCGCGCCAACAAGCAGCGCACACAGCAGGGCTGGACCAACATGCTTGCCGTGCTGGACAAAGTCCTCACTGCCCGCAGTTGGGGCTTTAAAAGCCCAGGAAGCGCCTGACTTCGGCGACAGTGCGCGCGGGGTCTTCCTCCTGCGGCACATGGCCCAGCTCGTCGAACACCACCAGCTTGGCGCCCGCGATGTCGCGCGCAAAGCGCTGACCGAGTTCGGGCGGCAGCAGACGGTCCTTACCACCCCACAGAATGAGCGTCGGCATCTTGAGGGTCTTGAGCAGCGCCACATCGCCGGTGTAGCCCTGCGCGAGACGGCGGGCCAGCGCCTGGCGGTTTCCCTGGCGCAGCGTCATGTCGAAGTACAGGTCCACCAGTTCGGGGGTCACCTTTGCCGGATCGCCATACACGTTGCGCACGCTTTTTTCCACGAGGCCGCGCGGCAACGTGTGCTCCGCCAGCAGGCGCAAGCCCGGCGTGCCGGCGATACGGAAACCGAGCGGAATGCTCTGGCCTCCCGCGATGGACTCGGGCGGATAACCGCTGGCGTCCACCAGGATCAAGCGCTCGACGCGGTCGGGCATCGCGGCGGCCGTGGCCCAGGCGATCTGCCCGCCCAGCGAATTGCCGGCCAAGACGAAGCGCCTGACTTCCAGCTTGTCGAGGACGCTGCGCACGAACTGCACATAGACCGCGATGGAGTAGTCGTTCTCGCGATTGGGGCCGGTGAGGGCAAAACCGGGCAAGTCAACGCGAATCACGCGGCGCTTGTCGCGCAGTTGCTGCGTCCAACCCTCCCACGTGTGCAGGCTGGCGGACGTTCCGTGCAACAGCACGATAGGCGCCGGGTCGTCATGCGGTCCTTCGTCGCGCAGGTGAACCTGCAGACCATTCACTTCGATAAAGCGCGAAGGCGGCCGGGCCCAGCGTGCCTTCAGCTGGTCGACCGGCACGTCGGGTGCCCAGGTCATGACCAAGCCGATGGCGCCGAAAAAGAAGGCGCCGGCCAGGATGAGGAGAAGGACGCGGCCGGCGAATTTCAATCGGGACGCCTCGTCGCCAGCAGCGCTTCCAGGGAGGCCTGTAGCGCGGGCAGATCGCTAAAGATCGATTTGAACAACACTTCGTTGTCAACCTGCTCGTAGCTATGGGCCAAGATGTTTCGCAAACCGATGATCTGCGTCCACGGAATCGCGGGCATCGAGACAGAAACACCCGAGTCGACGCGACGTGCCGCTTCGCCCAGGCTGATAAAAAGTCGCTCTACGGCAAGGCACAACACACGATCTGTAAGAAATTCGGCGAGCGCTTTGCCCCTCACAAGATGGCGCAACTCCACCACGAAGCTCAACATGTCCGCCAGGTACGCGGGCGTGCGATCCATCGCTATTGATACAACGGCTTAAGCTGCGGCTCGATCGCACTCCGGCGGAATGGATTCGACAGCACGGACGGAAAGGCCAGGTCGATCTTGCGCCCGCTGAAGGCCTGCGAAAGCTCTTCTTGCATGCTGACCAACCCAAACCCACTCGGCGCCTCACCGGGAATGAATTCCACGAGCAGATCCACGTCGCTGTCCGGCCTTTCGGCACCCACAGCCGCCGAGCCGAATAGGCTCATTCGGCGCACGTGATAGCGCTTGCAGATATCCGCGATTCGACTGCGTTGGACCGGGCCGATTTCCATTTGCCAATTATGCAGCCCCTCGACCGGCCCCCAGCGCCCTAGCACGACGCCCGCATTTGCGCCGAAGCAACGGATCTCTCACGCCGCGCCCCCTGCGAAGCGCTTTTGTGCCGTCCGGCACACGCTTTCGTGAGTCGGGCGCGCAGAATCCGCGCAAAGCAGCAGCTCAAATAGCAACAGCAGGCCAGACTCTTCATCTGAAGCGCACCGGAGTGACATGCAGTACGTTCAAGACTCGTTCGATGCAGGAACCGTGATCGCCGCCTGGCTCAGCCCGGGCCGCCTCGGTGAATTGGAACCCATGTTGCGCCGGCTGTTGGCCGGGCGGCAACTGTTCGTGAAACAGGCTGACGGCAGTTACCGGCCCAAGGGCTGGGAGCTGGGTCTGGCCAGGTCCTTCGACTTTGCCGACCTGCACGCGCCTTCGCTGCGCCAGCGCGAGCCGGCCTGACGGCTTCGTGTCGACGCCGGTAGAGCGCGCCGGCCGCTGAGGCGCCGCCTCAGCCCAGCAGTGCCACCACCTGGCCTTCCGTCACACTGTCGCCCTCGCTGACGGCCAAGGACTGCACCGTTCCATCCTCCGTCGCTTCGATCGGGATTTCCATCTTCATGGACTCCAGGATCATGATCACGTCGCCGCTGGCAACACGTTCGCCGGGCTGTTTTTCGACCTTCCAGACGACGCCGGTAACGATCGCTTTGATTTTTGTGGGCATGAGATGAGTCCTGTTTTTTGTTTGAAAGGCACGGCTGCTAGAAACTGGTGGGCCAGGCGGCCAGCTGATGTTCGCCGAGGCCGCCGCTGCGTTTACCGCGCGCCAGCGCCAAGCTCCGGATCAGCACCTGCCGCGTGTCCGCAGGTTGGATCACGTCGTCCAGGTAGCCCAAGCCCGCAGCCTTCCAGGGACTGCTGACGCTGTGCAGTTCCTCGCGCAGTTCCGCCTGACGCTGCGCATGCGCTTGTAGCAGCGCGGGGTCATCGGTCTTGGGCACTGGTGCAATGACGTTCACCGCCACGCTGGGCGCCATGAAACTGATGTCGGCCCCGGGCCAGGCGAAGACAAAGTCACTGTCCATTCCGGCCCCCGCCATGTTGCCGTAGGCCATGCCATAGCTCTTGCGAATCACCACCGCTACTTTGGGAACCGTGGCCAGCACCAGCGCCTCGATGAAGTTGATGATCTTGCCTGGCATGCCGCTCTGTTCGGCCGCCTTGCTCACGAAGAAGCCGGGGGTGTCATGAAAGAACACCAGGGGAATGTTGAACGAATCGCACAGCACGATGAAGCTGGTGCATTTGGCACAGCCGTCCGGACCCATGGCGCCGGCCGAATGAAGCGGATTGTTGGCGATGATGCCCACCGCTTCGCCGTCGATGCGCGCCAGTGCCGTGATGACGCTGCGGTCGAACAGCGGCTTGAGCTCCATGTAGAGACCATGGTCGGCCACAGCGCCGATGAGTTCGTGCATGTCGTAGGCGCGGCGTGCGGCTTCGGGCACGAGAGTCGCCAGCTTCGCTTGGCGCGGCGCTGCGCTTTCGGCCGGCTCGGCTTCGGCGCGTGGCGGCAGCTCGCCATTGTGAGAAGGCAGGTAAGACAGAAATTCGCGAATGGTGGCGAAGCACTCATCCTCTGTTTCGCAGGCCCGGTCAACGAGGCCCGTGGTCCGCGCATGCAACTCCCAGCCGCCCAACTCCTCGTTGCTGACCTTTTCGCCGGTCGCTATCTCCAACACGCGCGGCCCCGACACGGCCATGCAGGAACCTTTGAGCTGCACCACAAAATCGCTGAAGGCGGCATACCAGCTGGGACTGCCAAAGCACTCGCCCAAGATGGCGGCAACCATGGGCACCTGGCGCTTTCGGCTTCCCATGGTTGTGCCCACCACCATCGATGACAGCCCGTCCGACCCCTGGATATCCGGCAGCCGTGCGCCACCCGCTTCGCCCAGGTTCACGATGGGGTAGCCCTTGTCCATCGCCAGCTGCGACAGCACTTTCGACTTCTTGCCCCCGATGCGCCCGCCGGTGCCGGCCAGCACCGTGGTGTCGTCGGCTTTCACCACCACCGGCCGGCCGGCGATCGTGGCAAAGCCGCCCACCTTGCCGTCCGCCGGCGTCTTGCCTTCCATGCCGGGTACATCGCTGTGGTTCAGCATGCCCACTTCAAAGAAGCTGCCGCTGTCGACCAAGTGGTCGATGCGCTCGCGGGCGTTCAATGCGCCGCGCTCCCGGCTTCGTTGGAGCTTATCGGGGCCGCCCATCTGCAAGGCGAGCAGGCGTTTGTGTTCGAGTTCCTGGGTGCGGTCGGGAGGCAGGGTCATGGTGTCTTGTTGTCTTCAGTTGCCGGCGTCGTCCAGCATCGCTGCCAGTTCGTGTTTCTTGACTTTACCGGTGGCGGTCATGGGGAGCGCTTCCACCATCCGGATCCGCGGCACCTTGTAGGTGGCCATGTTGTCGCGGCACCAGGCCGTGAGCGTTTCCGCGGTCAGCCCGGCGCCGGGTCGGGCCACGACGAACGCAACCGGCAACTCGCCGGCTCGCTCGTCGGGCACGCCAATCACACCCGCGCCAATAATTTGCGGGTGCTGTCCGAGCAGGGCCTCGATCTCGGTGGGAAAGACACTCATGCCACGCACCTTGAGCATCTCCTTGCGCCGGCCCAAAAAATGCAGAAACCCCAGTTCGTCGTAGACCCCAATGTCGCCAGTGCGAAACCAGGTGCTGCCGCGCAGGGTCTCGGCGGTGGCGTCGGGCTTGTTCCAGTAGCCCATCATCAGCGACGGCGTGCTGACCACCATCTCGCCCTCACGGCCCAAGGGCAATGGCGCGCCGGTCTCCCAGTCGCAGATCTTGATGCGCGTGCCCGGGACCGGCAGGCCCACGAACACGGGTTGGCCCTTGAGGTCGAAGTCGTCTTCCTGGAATCCCGTGGTGAAAGTGTCGCTCGTGTGGGTCTCGGTCATGCCCCAGGCGGCTTCCGCGATGGTGGTGCCGGTGAGTGCCTGCCAGCGCGCGCGGTACGCGGGGTTGAGTTTTTTGACGAACGACGAGCAGCGTGCACCCTTGAGCGAAGAAAAGTCGTACCGAGCCGCATCCGGGTGATCGAGGATTTCCACCGCGTTGTCGAACACGAAGCCAACGCGCGTGACGCGGTATTGCTGAATGGCGGCCATCGCGGCGACGGCATCCCAGCGCGCCAGCAAGACCAAGGTGCTGCCGTTGAACACGGGATAGATCAGCCCCAAATTTTCCCCAGCAATCCAGAACATGGCCATGTAGTTGAGAATGACGTCGTCCGGGCCGGTGCCGAGCGCCACTGTGGCCGCGCTGGCTGCGGTGTAAACCATGTCACGTTGCGTGTGGACGCAGCCTTTGGGCATGCCCGTGGTGCCGCCCGTGTAGTTGAGCGCGGCGGTCGCATCCAGGTCGGTGTTCAAAGGCGGCGCGGCGGTCGTGCAGGCGGCGAGCGCCGGGAGCCAGTCGATGGTGCCCGGCGGCACCTGCTTTCCAGTACGGATGGATTCGGGCACCGGCAGCGTCGGCGCGGCGGGCAGCGCCTCCTCGAAGCTGGTGACCAGGATGCGCTTGACGCCCGTCTCGGATTGAACCGCCAGCGCGAGGTCCACCAGTTGGTCGATCACGATGAGGGTTTGCGCGCCGCTGTCGTTCAACTCATAGAGCAGTTCCGCCTGCTTGAACAGCGGGTTGACCGGCACATGCACCGCGCCCAGCTTGAGGGCCCCATAGAACGCCACGTGGTACTGCGGGCAGTTGCCCAGCATCACCGCCACCCGGTCGCCCGGCTTCACGCCGAGTGAGGCGAGCAGCGCGGCGTGGCGATCGCTGCGCTCGTCGAGCTCGCGATAACTCATCGTGGCGCCGTAGTAGACGACCGCGGCCTTGTCTGGTTGGCGTTGCGCCCAGGTGCGAAGTATTTCGCCCAGTGTGATTTCGCCCAACGGGTATTCGACCGAAAGCGGCACGCCCTCGGGCCAGCGTTGGCGCTGCAGCGCGTCCAGCTGGGCGAAGTAGGGGGTGTCGTTTTGATCGGGGCTGTCAGTCATTGGCCAACTCCTTCAGCAGCTGTGCCTTAAGTTTGTATTTTTCGATCTTGTTGGTGGGCGTCACCGGCAGTGCGGGCACGAACCGCACGTGCGCGGGGCGCATGAAGCGCGGCATCGTGGCTTGGGCGTGCAGGCGCAGCTCGGCCTCGTCCATGGTCTCGCCTTCCACCAGCTCCACAAACACAGCGATGTCGTCCTCATCGCCTACGGCCGCCGGCAGCGGCACCGCGGCGCAGGCACGCACCTTGGCATGCGAAGCGATCAGCACCTCGACTTCATAGGAGGAGACGTTCTCGCCGCGGACGCGAAAGAACCCGCCCATCCGGTCAACGAATGCGTAGGTGCCGGGTGGGTCGGAGAGTTCGCGGATGGCGTCGCCGGTATGGAACCAGCAATTGCGCAAAGCCTTGAGCGTTGCCTCGGGCTTGCGCAGGTATTCGTGCAGCAGCAGGCCGGGAAAGCGGGGCCGAAAGGCCAGTTGGCCCACGGTGCCCGGAGCCACCCGGTTGTCGTCCTCGTCCAGCACCGCCACTTCCAGCAGCGGGTTGGGCAGACCCATCATGCCTTTGGGCAAGGGCTGGCTTCCGTCGACCAACAGACGGCCCTGGGCCTTGCAGTTGGCGCGATAGGCCTGTTTGTCCATGCCACGCCACAGCGCCGGCGGCGTGCCATGCTCGATACCCCATTGGTCGATGACGCAGCCAAAGCCTGAACCCGATTCGGTCTGGCCGAAGCCGCAGGTGACGAAATCAAAACCGAAGCGCCTCGCCACCTCATGGTGGTTGGCCGGCAGCGGTTGCATGTGCACCTTGTTGAGCGTATTCGCGCGGTCGCTGTTGCGAGGCGGCGCGCTCATCAGCCACGGAATCATCACGTCCAGCAAGATGGCGGCGGACGCGCCGCACTCGGCGATGCGATCCCAGAACTTGGTGGCACTGAAACGGTCCCACAGGCCCACGGTGTTGCCCTTCCAGAGGGCCCGGGTTACCAGCGCGAAGGCGCCACCCACGTGGTAAAGCGGCAGGTCGCAATACAGCACATCGTCGTGCGAGGTGAGCGCGCGCGATGGATAGCTGTAGTGATTCATCCACCGGTAGGGTTGCACCACGCCCTTGGAGGGACCGGTCGTGCCGGAGGTGTAGACGATGTTCGCCACATCGAAGGGCGTCGGCGCGATCTCCGGTGGCGGCCCGGCGTGTTGGCTGACGGTGTCCCAAGGGGTCAGGGTCATGCCGGCTGGCGCGATCATGTCTGCAGCGCCATCACCCACGTGGTCATGTTCGCCGGGCTTGGGCGCATGGACCACCAGCTGCTTCAACGAAAGCTGCGCCGCGATCTCGTCCAGTATCGGCAGGAAAGAGACGTCGGTCACCAGCGCGAAGGCGGCGGTGTCGTTGAGCTGGTACGCCAGCATAGGCCCGCGAAAATTGAAGTTGACCGGCGCGAACACGCCACCGGCGCGCCAGATGCCGAACATGGCCAAGGCCGACAGCAGCGAGTTGCGCGTCAACACGCTGACTGGCTGGCCCGGTTGCAGGCCCAACGCGGCCAGGCCCGCCGCCACCCGCTCACTGATGCGCAGCACTTCAGCAAAAGTGAGGCGCACGCCGTCTTCGCCGTAGTGCAGGTAGACCTTGTCGGGACAGGCGCGCGCACAACGCGCCAGCTGGTCCAGTACCAGGTCACCGTCGGCCACCATTTCGGCGAAAACGGCGTCTGCCGTCGGTGATGCGGTATCCGGCGTTGTAGTGCTCACGTTCAAAGTCCTTTCATCGTGGGGTCCAGCGCCACGCGCAGCGACTCGCCCAATGAGTTGAAGGCCAATGCGGTCAACAGGATGGCGAAGCCGGGCGCCAGCATCTGCGCCGGCGCCAGTTCCATGTTCTGGTAGGCCCGCGCCAGCATGCCGCCCCAGCTGGGGTAGGGCGGCTGGATCCCCAGGCCCAGAAAGCTCAGGCTGGCCTCGGCCAGCAGCGCCGCGGCCAGCAGCAGCGTCACCTGCACCAGGACCGGCTGCAGCGTGTTGGGCAACACGTGCTTCCAGAGCAGCCGCGTCGTGCTCGCGCCAAAGCATTTCGCCGCATCGACATACAGCTCGTGCTTCACCACCAGCGTGCGGGCGCGAACCAGGCGTGCCAATTGCGGCGCGAAGACGATGCCCACGGCAATCATGCCGTTGGTGAGGCCAATGCCCAGTGCGCCCGTCACGGCGATGGCCAGCACGATGGCAGGAAAGGACAGCAGCGTGTCGATCGCACGGCTGATGCCGTCGTCGACCCAGCCGCCCAGAAAGCCGGCGATGAGGCCGACCGGCACGCCCAGCACCACGGCAATGCCCACCGCCAGCAGGCTCGCGTACAAGGAGGCGGGCGCACCGTGGATCAGGCGTGAGAGCACGTCGCGGCCGAGGTCGTCGGTCCCCAGCCAATGCGCCCCGCTGGCGTCGGCCAGCATGTTGGCCACGTCCTGCGCCGTCGGGGAATAGGGCGCGATCCAGGGCGCAGCCAACGCAATCAACAGCACCAGCGCAAGGTAGCCTAGGCTGAGGGCGGCGCGCTTGTCGTGTCGCAGCCAGCTGCCCAGGCGCCGCAGCGGCCCCGCCCTCACCGCAACGGCTTCGGCCGGAACCGGTGGCGCCATCGACACGGCATGGGGCAACGGAGCGCTCATCGGAGTTGGGCTTTCACTGGACCCGTGGATCGACCACGCGGTAGAGGACGTCGGCCATCAAATTGAGAGCGATCACGATCAGCACCATCGTGAACACCACACCTTGCACGACCGGAAAGTCGCGGTGGATGGCACCGTTGACGATCAGGTTGCCCATGCCGGGAATAGCAAAAACCGCCTCCACCACCACGGTCGCCGCGAGCAAGCGGTTGGCCAGCAACGTGATCACGGTGATCATGTTCAGGGCCACATTCTTCAAGCCGTGCTGCCACAGGATGCGCCCCGGCGAGAGCCCTTTGGCGTGCAGCGTGCGCACGGCCTGCGACGACAGAATTTCCAGCAGCGAGCCGCGCAGCTGCCGGGCGATTTCAGCGACACCGCCTGCCCCCAGCGCGATGCCCGGCAACAGAGCGTGCTTGAGCGCGGCGATGGGGTCCGTGCCAAGTGCGACAGCGCCGGTGGCCGGCAGCCAATTGAGTTGAAGCGCAAACACCGCGACCAGGATCATCGCGAGCCAGAAATTCGGAATTGCGACGCCGACGGACGCCAAGGTCATCACGCCGCTGTCGACCCAGCTGCGCGGCCGCGACGCCGCCAGGATGCCTAGCGGCACCCCGACCACGAGCGAGATCAGCATCGCAATGCCGACGATGAGCAAGGTGGCCGGCAAGCATCGGGCAATGGACACCGCGACGGCTTCGCCCGACAGCAAGGACTTGGACAAGTCGCCGTGCACTGCCTTCCAGAGCCAGTCGGCGTACTGCAGAAGAAAGGGGCGATCCAGCCCGTACAGCATGCGAATCTCGGCAATGCGCTCGTCCGTCGCGTTTTCACCTGCCAGGGTCACGGCAATGTCGCCGGGCACGAGCTTGAGCAGGCCGAACACCACGAACGTGGCGAACACGATCACCGGCAGCGCTTGCACCAGGCGCTGCACGATGAGTTGAAGCTTGCTCGGCCGGCTCATTCAAGTCATCCCAGCGACACGTCCCAGAACTTGGGCTTGCCGAGCAGGTTGAGCTTGAAGCCCTGCACCTCGTTGGCCAGCGCATCGGTTTCAAACTGGAAGGCCAATGGCGCGGAAAGCGCGTGCTCCATCACGATGCGTTGCAGCTTGGCGAAGACCTGCTTGCGGTAGCTGAGGTCTTCCTTGGCGCGGCTGTCCAGCAGGAGCTGGCTGAGTTCGGCCGAGACTTCGCTGCGGCCCGCGTTGTAATACGAGCCTTTGCCGTAGGCCAGGGAGTAGGTCATTGATGGATCGGGCCGGCCAGTCCAAGCGGACAACAGTGCATCGAACTTTTTTTCGTTGCCAAAGAACTGGCCGCTGATCTCGGCGATGGTGCCGTTGGTGAATTTGCAGCGGATGCCTACCTTGCCCAACTGCTCGATGATCACTTCGGAGCGGCGCACCGAATCCTGGTCGGAGTAGCCGCCAAAGCTTAGCTCGACGCCGCCACTGAGACCGGCCTCGGCCAGCAGTTTCTTGGCGCGGTCGGGGTCGAACTTGTACAGCGACGCGACGCCCTTGTCGTAACCCCAGTGGCTGGCCGGCAGCAGCATGAAAGCCGGCTCGCCCACGCCGCCCATGGTGGCGTTGATGAAAATCTGTCGGTCGATGGCGCAATTGATGGCCTGGCGGAGCTTGACGTTGGTAAGCGGTCCGCGGGCGTAGTTGTAGTAGATCTTGTAGCAGTAGAGCGTGGGACCCTGCATCAGCTTGACGTTTTTAGCGCGCGAGGCAATCGGCGTGTAGCGTGCCGACAAGCCATAGGCCAAGTGGTTCTGTCCCGCCACCACAGAACGCAGCCCGGTGGCCATCTCGGGAATGATGGACAGCTCGATGCCGTCCAACAGCGGCTGGCCCTGGCGCCAGTACTTCTCGTGGCGGGTGACCACGAGCTTCTGGTTGTCGGCCCAGCTGACGAACTTCCAGCGCCCGGCCCCCACCGGCTGACGATCATGCTGATTGCCCAACGCCTGAACAGCCTTGGGGCTGGCCATCATGCCCGCGCGGTCGGACAAGATGGCCGGCAATGCCGCGTCGGCTTGCTTCAGGGTCAGCTTGACGGTCAGCGGCCCCGTCACATCCACTGCCGACACGTTCACCAGGTCGGCCTTCAGGTTGGAGCGGGCGTCGTTGCGGTTGCGATCGATATTGAATTTGACCGCGGCCGCATCCATGGGCGTGCCGTCGTGGAACACGATGTTGGGTTTGATGGTGAGCACGAAGCTGGTCGCATCGGGCGTCGACCACTCGGCCATGCCGGGCACCGGTTTCAAGGTGGCGTAGTCCCAGTCGACCAGCGTGTCGTAGATCGTCCAGAGGAACACATGGTCCGAGCCCGCTCCGCCCGTTGCAGGGTCCATGCTGGAGGGATTGGCGGGCGCTGCGATCTTGAGCACGCCGCCGCGTTTGCCTCCGGCTTGCGCCCACGCGGGCGTGCCCATGACGCCTGCGCCGAGCAGGGCGAGCGCGTCGCGCCGTTTGATGCCTATCGCCTGGCTCAATGCCTCGCGCTGATCGGTTAGTGCTGTCATTGGATAGTCCCTTGAGTGTGGAGCAGTTGAGTAACGGTGCGCGGCGGCCCTTCGGCCGTCGCGAAGTGACAGGCGACCCAATGCGTGGGCCGCAGTTCGCGCCAAGCGGGCAGCTCCTCGGCGCAGCGGTCTTGTGCATAGGGACAGCGCGTGCGGAAGCGGCAGCCCGACGGCGGATCGATGGGGCTCGGGATTTCGCCTTGCAGCACGATGCGTCGGTCCGTTCGCAAGTGGCTGGGCAGCGGCACAGGTTCGGCCGACAGCAGGGCCTCGGTGTAGGGGTGCAGTGGCGCTTCTGTCAGGCCCTCGGTCGGGCCCTGCTCCATGAAGCGGCCGAGGTACATCACGGCGACCCGGTCACTGATGTGCGACACCACGGACAGATCGTGCGTGATGAACACATAGGTGAGGCCAAACTCGCGCTGCAGGTCGGCAAACAGGTTGAGAATATCGCCGCGCATGGACACGTCGAGCGATGCGACCACCTCATCGCAAACGATCAGCTTGGGCCGAAGCGTCAAGACACGCGCGATGTTGACGCGCTGCTTCTGGCCTCCCGACAGCTGATGCGGATACCGCGCGCCATATTCGGCGCTCAAACCGACGCGCGACAACGAGGCCAGCGCCTGCGCACGAATTTCGCCCGCCGGCACGTCGCCTGAAATCTGTAAAGGCTCCATCACAGAATCCAGAATCGTGAGGCGCGGGTTCAGCGCCGCGTGCGGATCCTGAAACACGATCTGGTGGGCACGGCGGTGCTGGCGCAATCCGTGGCGCTTCAAGCGAGACAAGTCCTGCCCGCCATGCCGGACCTCGCCCGAGGTTGGAGCCAGCAGCGACACGAGGGCGCGGCCCAAGGTGGTCTTGCCAGAACCCGATTCCCCGATGACGCCGAAAGTTTCCCCCGGCGCCACGTCGAAGCTCACGCCGTCCACTGCCTTGACAGTGGCTTTGCGATCGCGGGTGGGAAAGAGAACCCGCAAGTCGCGCACACCCACCACGGCGGCATCGTTCATTCGCCCACCGCTCCACGCAGTTCCAGCTCCTCGGCGCGGCAGCAGCGCACCGCCCGCAGCGGGCTGTCGAGCGCGCGCATCGCCTGCTCGGCTTCGCAGCGCGGCTGGCCGAAGGCACAGCGCGGCTTGAAGCGGCAACCCGGCGGCATGTTGGCCGGCGATGGGACCCGGCCGGGAATCGACCCCAACGGCTGGCGTCGCGGCGTGAGTCGGGGCAAGGACCGCAGCAGGCCGGAGGTGTAGGGGTGCCAGGGCCGCATGAGCGCGGCATCCACGGGCGCATCCTCGGCCACCTCACCCGCGTACATGGTGATCATGCGGGTGCAGGTCTCAGCGACGACACCCAGGTCGTGCGTGATGAACAGCAACGCGGCGCCGGTGCGTTCGCACAGTTCGCGCAGCAAAGATGTGATCTGCGCCTGCACCGTCACGTCCAGCGCCGTGGTCGGCTCGTCGGCGATCAGCAGTTGCGGCTCGCACACGATGGCCATGGCGATCATCACGCGCTGGCGCATGCCGCCTGACAACTGGTGCGGGTACTCGTCATGACGGCGCTCAGGCAGCGCGATGCCGACCTGGGCCAGCGCGTGCACCACGCGTTGGCGCGTCTCGGCCCGGGTGGCGGGGAAATGCGCGCGGTAGGCCTCGCCGATCTGGTGGCCGATGGTGAACACCGGATCCAGCGCGGTCATGGGCTCCTGAAAAATCATCGCGATCTGGCGGCCGCGCAGGCTGCGCATGCGGCGTTCGGCGGCTGTGGTCAGCTCTTCACCCGCCAATTGCACGGAGCCGGTGATGCGGGCTGAATCGTTGGGCAGGAGGCGCATCAGCGCCAGACCCGTCACCGTCTTGCCGCAGCCGCTTTCACCGACCAAGCCAATTCGCTCGCCGGGCGCGACATCGAAGCTCACGCCGCGCGTCACTGGCAACTCGCCCGCCCGCGTGCGAAAAGCGACGCCCAGGTCCCGGACGCGAAGCAAAGGCGCCGCCGGGCTCATTGCGCTCATGGGCGGTACTGCACCCGGGATGGCCCGACCTTGGCCAGATGCGCCGCCCGCTCCGCGAATTCGCACAGCAAGGGCCGGGTCTCGCGCGGGTCGATGATCTCTTCGACGCCGAAGGTCTCCGCGGTGCGAAAGGGCGAGCGCAGAGCGTCCAGCCGCGCATGGATTTCGGCGCGCTTGGCCTCTGGATCCGCAGCCGCCTCGATGTCGGCCCGATAGGCGGCTTCGATGCCGCCTTCCAGCGGGATCGAGCCCCAGTCACCCGAAGGCCATGCGTATCGGTATTTCAGGCGCGACGCATTGGTGTGCGCCGCCCCGGCCACGCCGAACACCTTGCGCACGAGGATGGAACACCAGGGCACCGTGGCCTGGTAGACCGCCGACAGCGCCCGGGTGCCATGACGAATGGTCGCGGCCTGTTCGGCCTCCAGGCCGATCAGGAAACCCGGGCAATCCACGAAGTGCACGACGGGCAAATGAAAGGTTTCTGCGAGATCAACGAAGCGCGTCACTTTTTGCGCCGCGTCCGCCGTCCACGCGCCGCCGTAGATATACGGGTCGCTCGCCAGCACGGCCACGGGCCAGCCATCCAGCCGCGCGAGGCCGGTGATGGCGGAGCGGCCGAAGTGGCGTCCGGTTTCGAAAAAGCTGCCGGCGTCCAGCACGCTGCCAAGGATCTCGCGCATGCGGTAGACCTTGCGCCGGTCCACCGGCACGATGTCCACCAGCTTGTCCTCGCGCCGCTGCACCGGGTCGTCGCAGGGGACGCGTGGGGGCAGGTGATCCACAGAAGCCGGCAAGTACGAAAGAAACTGCCGCGCCCGCGCAAAGGCATCAGCTTCGCTGTCGGCAATGTCGTCGATGGCGCCCGCCTCGGCGTGCAGCTCGGGCGAGCCGAGCTCGTCCTTGGTGAAGACACGGCCCGTGCGCGCAACCACTGGCGGCCCGGCGATGAACATATGGCTGGTGCCCTTGACCATCAACGAGTAGTGGCTCGCCACCGCGCGGGCCGAGGCGAATCCGGCGACCGAACCGAGGACCAGAGACACCACGGGAACTGTGTTCAGGTTGGCCGTGACCCAGTCCCACGCCGGATTGGCCGGTACATAAGTGCGGCCCATGGTCTCCACTGTGCGTACCGAGCCCCCGCTGGCGTCGATGAGCCGCAGCAGGGGCAGGCGCAGCTCGTGCGCCATCTGCTCGCTGGCGATCAACTTGCCCGCAGTCGCGCCATCGGCCGCGCCGCCGCGCACGGTGAAGTCGTCGCCCGCCACCACCACCGGGCGCCCGTCGATGCGGCCGCGGCCAAAGATGAAGTTGGAGGCTTGCAGATCCAGCAGCTGGCCCTGCGCGTCATATTCAGCGCGGCCGGTGGCGGAGCCGATCTCGTGAAAGCTCGCGTCATCCAGCACAGCCGCGATGCGCTCACGCACGGTGAGCTTGCCCCCATCACGTTGCCGCGCGACCTTGTCGGGCGCGCCCATCCGTTGCACCAGGGCCCGGCGCCGGTTCAGCTCATCGACAAGCGCGCGCCAAGACATGGGTAGTTGGGGGCCCGTACGGCGCTAGGTGCCATCGGGGGGACCGGTAGGGAAAACGGCTATGTTAACGAGTCGTTTCGCCTAGCGGCAATGCCGAAATCCCTGAGCGGCGGGACGAGCCACCGACCATCAGTGCGTTGCAGACTTTCCGCAAAGTCCTTGCTTGTGCCGCGGTGCCTAATAGCCCCGCGTCATGGCATGCAACGTGCGCCTCAACCGTTGTTGATATTTCGTTGGGGGTCTGGCTGTTTTTGACGCTGACCTTCGTTGTTCTGCGTCGGGGGCTGATTGCCCTTCTTGGCGGAGTCGTTTTGCGACCTGCCGGTCTCAGGCGCCTGCGTGTCCTTGGCCTGCGCCTTCTGTTTCTCGACGCGTTCCTTGTTAATGCGTGATGTCTTGCTCATGGCTCTGAGTCCTTTCAGGTAGAGGTTTTTTCGGGATTGGATTGGGGCTTGTGTGCGTCGCTGGCCGAACCGGGCTCGGCCAACTTGCGGTGCGCAGCGGCAACCGCTTGCGCCGGCAGCACCTTGGAAGCGATCACCTGCAGCTTGCTCTTCCAGCCCGCCACCACGTCGGCTTCGCCCTTCAGCATCGCGTCAAAGCCGATGCGGGCGACATTCGCCGGGTCGTCCTTCTTCGTGTCCGCGCCCAGGCGCGTGCTCATCAAATCAGCGCGCTCGAAAAATTCGGTGTCGGTCGGGCCGGGCATCAGCAAGCTCACGGTGATGCCAGTGTGACGCAGCTCATTGCGCAGCGCCTGCGCGAACGAATCGATGAAGGCCTTGGTGCCGTTGTAGACGGCGTGAAAGCTGCCAGGTTGAAAGCCCGCGATCGAGCCGGTGATAAGGATGCGCCCCTGCCCGCGCGCCACCATGCCCCGCGCCGCCTGTTGCACCAAGTAGATCGTGCCGGTCACGTTCGTGTTGACGACGTGCTGTATGTCTTCGATCTCCTGCTCCAAAAAGAGACCCCCCAGGCCATGCCCGGCATTGGCGAGCAGCGCATCGACCTCGCGGCCCTGCAGCGTTTCGCAAAGCTCCTCCACGCCTTGCCGGGTGGCCAGATCGCACTGAACGGTGTCGACCCGTTCGCAACCGAGCGACTTGAAGTCCATCACCGCTTCTTCGAGCGGCATGTCGGCGGCAACCACGAGGTCATAGCCGTGCTCGACGGCGCAACGCGCCAGGTGATAGCCGATGCCGGACGACGCGCCGGTGACGACGGCCAGCGGCCGCGGTGCTTTTGAATCCATGGTGGGGGTACTCCAGATGAGGCATGCCGCGGCAGAGAGCCGCGACCTGTTTTCTTCATCCTAGGATGGGCACCCGCCCGCGCGCTGTCGGACAGCGTCCCGCCTACCTCTTTTACAAGTGGACCGCGAAGCTGACGCTTCAGGCTTTCGGCAGCATCAACATCGCCTCGATCTTGTTGCCGTCGAGGTCACGCACGAGCGCGGCGTAGTAGTTGTCGGTGTACTCAGGCCGCAGGCCCGGTGCACCATCGTCCTTGCCGCCGAGCTCGGTCGCCTTGGCGTGGAAGGCCTTCACTTCGTCCTGCGAATTGGCAAGAAAGCACACGTGCACACCGTTGCCCACGCCGGCCCGGCCGCCATCGTGCGGCGACCCGATCCAGAACTCCGGAAACTTGCGGCCGTAGCCGGCGCCACCGGGAAAATCCATCACGCAGGGGATTTGCAAAGTGGCGAGCACGGCGTCGTAGAAGGCCTTGGCGCGCGGGTAGTCGTTGGTGCCGAGGGACACGTGAGAGATCACGCTGTCAGACAGAGAAGTGGACATGGCGAACCTCAGGAGGAGTGGCGAAGAGCCGCTATTGGAAGGCCGCCCATCACCTGGCTGTGTCAGGAAGCTTCAATAGCCCAGCGGTTTGACGCCGATGAGCGGCCCGTGCAGCAGCAGCGCAAACACCGACCACGCAATCAACCCCACCGCCACGGTGATCGTGGTGCCGATTGCATTCCCCGGTGCATACACGGTGTTGTTTATGCGGTCGCGCTGGCGCGCCGCCCGGAAGCTCAGCACCGCCCACACCAGAAAGCCACCGAACAGCACGACGTCCGCGGCGACGCCGTTGGCAAGCAAATGCGCTAGTGCCCAAACCTTCACGCTCAGCACCTGAGGATGG
>JBKJTX010000037.1:0-3762 GCA_046590315.1 Ramlibacter sp.
GCTGGTGCAAGTTCACCGAGCCCAGCCGTGACAGCTGGGTGTCCTGGTAGGAGAACAGCCGGCCCTGCAGCAGGGGGTCCTCAGAGGCGTCGATGCCCGGCGGCATGTTGGTGGGGAGGAAGGCCGCCTGCTCGGTCTCGGCGAAGAAGTTGTCGGGGTTGCGGTCCAGGACCATGCGTCCGACCACCCGCAGCGGCACGAGTTCCTCGGGCACCAGCTTGGTCGGGTCGAGCAAGTCAAAGCCCAGACTCTCGGCCTTGTCTTCCGGGATCAGTTGCAAGGCGAGCTCCCACTCGGGGAAGTTGCCTTGCGCGATCGATTCCCACAGGTCGCGGCGGTGGAAGTCCGGGTCTTTGCCGGCAATCTTCTGCGCTTCGTCCCACACCAGCGAGTGTTTGCCCAATCTGGGCTTCCAATGGAATTTGACGAAGTGCGATACGCCCTTGGCGTTGACCATGCGGAAGGTGTGGACGCCGAAGCCCTCCATCATCCGGTAGCTGCGTGGGATGGTGCGGTCCGACATGACCCACAGCAGCATGTGCGTGGTTTCCGGCATCAAGGAGACGAAGTCCCAGAAGGTGTCGTGCGCCGACGCGGCTTGCGGCATCTCGTGATGCGGCTCGGGCTTGAGCGCGTGCACGAGGTCCGGAAACTTCATCGCGTCCTGCACGAAGAACACAGGGATGTTGTTGCCCACCAGGTCGTAGTTGCCTTCGCGGGTGTAGAACTTGACGGCAAAACCGCGCACGTCCCGCACGGTGTCGGCGGAGCCGCGCGAGCCGGCCACTGTCGAGAACCGCGCGAACACCGGCGTGCGGGCGCCGGCTTCCTGCAGGAAGTCGGCCCGTGTGAATTCGACCAGCGATTTGGTGAGCTCGAAGTAGCCATGCGCTCCGGCGCCGCGCGCGTGCACCACTCGCTCGGGAATCCGCTCGTGGTCGAAGTGCGTGATTTTCTCGCGCAGGATGAAGTCTTCGAGCAGCGTCGGCCCGCGTACGCCGGCCTTGAGCGAGTTGTGGTTATCGGGGATGACCACGCCCTGGTTGGTGGTCAACTGGTTTTCAGGGGCCTGGCTGAAGGACTCCAGCTGCTTTTGTTTCGCGGCGGCTCCCTCGTTGGTCTTGGACTTGCGCTGGGCCTCCTGCTTTGACTGTGCCATTGGATGTTTCTGAAAAGGGGGCGAGCCGCGCTGCGACGTGCGCGTCGGCCGCTAAGTGGGGGAAGTCAGCTCGCGTCCAGGTCGAGCGCGACGTCGAGAATATTGGCCAGCGCGGCCAGGGCGACCGCGCCCGCAGTGCCGGCGGCGCACCAAGCGAGCCATTCGGGCAAACCGGCGAATAAATCCATGACCTTCTCCTGGTGTCTGGGTTTTTAGCAACCCGCTCCCTGAGAGCATAAGCAAGCTCATGTGCACTGACCCGTAGTTGGCCGGCGGGCGAATTTGTCGGTCGGGGCCGCGAAAACGCGTAGGACGAATCCCACGCACTCTGATTCAGCGCCCGTCCTACCAGCCTGCGCCTTGGCGCGCTGCACGATGGCGTAGTTTGGAAGGCCATTGTGAAAGAACAAGATCCCAGCCCACGCCAGGGCAATACCATCCCCGCCCAGGGTGAAAAACAGGAGGCCACTCCGCGTGCGCCGCATGAAAGAGACGAATCCGCCGACAGCCAGAGCGCTGGCGAGGTGTCCGGAAAGCGCATGGGTCAAATCGCCCACGACGACCTCCAGAGCGGTCGGGTCGATACCGACAAGGGGCCGGCGTCGCAAGAGGCATACGACAAGACGCGTGCCGGTACGCCCGAGCCCGAAAAGAAGTTCAGACCTTGAGCGCCGCACGCATGGCGTCGATCACGCCCTTGTAGTCGGGCTTGCCGAAGATCGCGCTGCCGGCCACGTAGGTGTCAGCGCCGGCGGCGGCCACGCGCGCGATGTTGTCGACTTTGATGCCGCCGTCCACTTCCAGGCGAATGTCCTTGCCGCTCGCCGTGATGCGTTTGCGCGCATGTTCGATTTTGCGCAAGGCAGAGTCGATGAAGCTTTGGCCGCCGTAGCCGGGATTGACGCTCATGATGAGTACAAGGTCAATGTCGTCGATCATCCAATCCAGCACGTCCAGCGGCGCGGCCGGGTTGAACACCAGCCCCGCCTTGCAGCCTGCGGCCTGAATGGCCTGGACGCTTCGATGCACATGCGCGGACGCATCGGGGTGGAAGCTGATGTAGTCCGCGCCCGCCTCGGCAAAAGCCTGGGCCAGCGCATCGACCGGCTGCACCATCAGGTGGACGTCGATGGGCACCGCACGGCCGTCCGCCGTCTTCGCGTGCGGTTTCAACGCCGAGCAGATCATCGGGCCGAAGGTGAGATTGGGCACGTAGTGGTTGTCCATCACGTCGAAGTGAATCCAGTCGGCGCCCGCCGCGATCACGTTCTTCACTTCTTCGCCCAGGCGAGCGAAGTCGGCTGACAGGATGGACGGGGCGATGCGATGGATGGTGCTCATCCCTGCGATTCTCGCAAATCGCGGCAACGCGGCGCGCTCGCGAGGTGACGCGGTACGATAGCCGCATGGCGAAGTACCAGTTTCGGGTGGATGTCCAGCCCCAGTACCTGCCCGAACAGTCGGCGCCGGCACAGGGCATTTACAGTTTCGCCTATGCCATCACGATCACCAACACCGGCGAAGTGCCGGCGCAGTTGATCTCGCGCCACTGGCTGATCGCCAATTCGGCCGGCGAAATCGAAGAGGTCAAGGGCCTCGGCGTGGTGGGTCATCAGCCCTTGCTCAGGCCGGGTGAATCCTTTCAGTACACCAGTGGCTGCCGCCTGCGCACCCCCAGCGGAAGCATGCACGGAAGCTACTTCTTCGTTGCGGAAGACGGCGAGCGGTTCCAGGTGCCCATCCCCGCGTTCGAGCTCGACGACGGCGCGATTCGCGTCTTGCACTGAGCGTGACGTTCGCCGCCGGGGGAAAAGCGCATGAATGAAATCATGGCCATTTGGGCCGATTGGCTCAAGCCCTCCGCCGGCCTGCCCACAGTTCAGTGGTCGATCCTGCTGGCCGTCGCCGCAGCTGCCGGCCACCTCCTGCAATGCCACACCAGCCTGCCCAAGGTGGTGGGCTATTCGCTGGTCGGCGCGCTCGCGGGCTTGGCCGGCTTTTCCGGCGGCGCTTGGCCGCTGCAGGGCATCGCATTGTTTTTGCTGGAACTGGGCGTCGCGGTGGTGCTGTTCGAAGCCGGTGGGCGCATCCCTTTGCGCTGGTTCCGCCACAACCCCATGGTGCTGCTGCAAAGCCTGCTGGAATCCCTGCTGTCCGCCCTCTTCGTCTATTACGCGCTGCGTTGGCTCGGCGTGCCGCCGCCCGTGGCCGAGGCGCTGGGCCTGGTCGCGATGGCTGCATCACCGGCCGTGCTGAGTCGCGTGATTGTCGACGCGGGCGCGTCCGGTCCCGTGACCGAACGCGCGATGGTGCTGTCCACGTTAAGCACGCTCTACGCACTGACTTTGGTCAGCGCGCGCGCCGGCGTGATGCATCGCCCCGCGGCCGAAGTGGGCGAAACCCTGTTCCCTGTCGCAGTGGTGCTGGGTGTGTCGTTCGTCGTTGGGGCCCTGCTGGCTCTGGCGCTGCGCATGGCGCTGCGCGTCATGAGCCCTACCAGTGAGAACACGTCAATGTTGCTGATCGCGCTGATCGCCAGCGCCACCGCCGTCGCTGCGCACTTCGGTGGGTCGGCGCCGCTGGCCGCGCTGCTGGGCGGCATG
>JBKJTX010000109.1:0-3223 GCA_046590315.1 Ramlibacter sp.
ATCGATCTGCTCGGCCAGCATGCCGGCCTGCGCCAGCCGGGCATCGAGTTGACGCAAGCCCAGGCGCGAAGTGATGCGAGGCTCACGCACCTGCTGGTCGACTGCGGCCTGGGCTTGCGTCAACTCGATGCCCGGCTGGCGCAGGCCGGCATGCTGGCCGAGCAGATTGATGCCATCTTCATCACACACGAACACGCCGACCACATTGGCTGCGCACGCCAGCTCGCCTTGCGCGAGCGCATCCCCGTGTGGATGAGCCACGGCACTTTTGCGGCGCTGGGCGAGCCCGATTTCGATGGGCTGTTGATGATCGCCTGCGACGGCGCAGAGATCGAAATCGGCGCATTGCAGGTGCGGCCCTTCACGGTGCCGCACGACGCGCGCGAACCCCTGCAGCTCACATGCACCGATGGCGCGGTGCGATTGGGCGTTCTCACGGATCTGGGCCATGCCAGTAGCCATGTGCTGGATGAACTCGCGGGCTGCCGAACGTTACTGCTGGAATGCAATCACGACCCGCTGTTGCTGGCGGCTTCCACTTACCCGCCTTTCCTCAAGCGGCGCGTCGGCGGTGACTGGGGCCACCTTGCCAACGAGGCCGCCGCTGCGATAGCAAAGGCCATCCGCCCACGTGGCCTCACGCAAGTCGTGGCCGCGCATCTGTCTGAGCAGAATAATCGCCCGGCACTCGCGCGGTTCGCGCTAGCAGCAGCGATGGATTGCGCGGAATCCGACATCCACGTAGCCGACGGCCCCACCGGCTGCGGCTGGCTAACCGCATAACACAAGCGACGGACTGCGCGCAGCAACGCGCAGCGCAGTCCCCCTTGCGAAAGGATCCGGCTTCGCCGGTCCTGCAGCACTGATCAACCACTTTGAAATTGCGTAGCAATTTCAAAGTGAATAAAAAAAGCCGCCCGAAGGCGGCTTTTTTTGGAACCGGAAGAACCGATTACTTCGTGGCGCTGGCGGCAGCAGCACCAGCAGTAGCGCCGGTAGCGGCACCAGCAGCGGCGCCAGTAGCAGCACCAGCAGCGGCACCTGCAGCGGCACCTGCAGCGGTATTGTCGGGAGCGGGCGCAGCCGGGGCCGGAGCGGGGGCAGGCGCGGGAGCGACAACGACGGGCGCAGGCGCAGGCACTTCAGTCTTCGTGCAAGCGCCGAGCGTTGCAGCTGCCATCAGGGTCGCCAAGACGAGCGATTTCTTCATTTCAGATTCCTTAACTTATATGGGAGAGAAAAACAATTTCCGGAAATTGTCAGAGCCGCCAAGATGGCCGCGTGACAGAGAGCAAGGACTCGAGCTCTTGCTGCTCAGTCTGCGATTATATATCGAAAACCCTCGGTATCGGCCCGGCGCGAGGACCTACAGCCCCAAAGTGACGGCAGGGAACGATGGCGAACTCTTCAGTAGCCACGCGTTCAGAGATTCGCGCAGATGCAGGCGCCGCTCGGGTTCGCTGCCGCTCACGCCATTGCAGCGCTCCGGGTCCAGGCGCTGCATGACCCAGCCGGGGCTCCAGATCGCGCTGGGCAGCTCCAGGGGGTCCGCCGAGGCGCATGCGCGGGCCTGGACAATGTGCGCCCAGGTCTTGCGCCAAGTGACGAAGCGGGCGTGCCTGCGCACCACCTCGTCCCAGCGCCGCGCCAGCAACGTGCACTGACGTCCGCTCGCCGACCAGTCGTGCAACGACTGCGCAACTTCGCGCTCACCCAAAGGCCAGTCCTCAAAATTGGCATCGCACAGGATGATCTCGCGCCAACCTTCTTGCGCCGCGCGGGCGAGCGCATCTCGCACCAACTGCTGAAATTCCTTGCGCCCGGAAAAGCGGGCCGAGGGCAGTGGCGGCCGCACGGCCGCGTTCTCATCTGATGTCATATGCCTTCCCCTTCTGGATGGGCCCAGCCCGCTTCACACCATGACAGCAGCAGCGACTTCGCGCTGTCGCTGGCATTCGCCAGCTCGACTGCACGCAAGCTGCGGCGGTCGGCCAACCTTCGCATCAACGAAGCGTCGCGTCCCGACGCGCGCAAGCTCTCGCCGTTGATGAACACGTGGCGCTCGTCATACATCATGCGTGTGCGCCGGTCCAGCACCACGCTCGCCAGCTTCGCGGGTGCATCCGCGCCCTCGAACCAGACGTTGGCCTTGGGCTCGGTCAGGTATTCGCCCAGAGCGCGGGCCGGCGCGTCCTTGTCTCGCAGCGCGGCTTGCAAGGCTTCACGCGCGAAATCCTGCATCCGCGCCGGAATCGCGCCCGGCGTGGCCGTTGCGCTCTGCTTCGGGTCGCGGTACAGGCCGTCCCCGACGAGATCGGCCGCATCCTCCGACAGGCGCTGCAACAGTTCGCACGCGAGTTCGCCCCGCGCTGGCGAGCGAAAGCCGATGGAGTACGTCTGGCACTCCCCCACGGCCACGCCATCGTGCGCATAGCGCGGCGGCAGGTAGAGCATGTCACCGGGGTCCAGCACATGCTCCTCCTGCGGTTCGAAGTTCGCGAGAATTTTGAGCGGGAGGTCTTCGCGCAGCGTCAGGTCCTGCTGGCGGCCGATGCGCCAGCGCCGCTGCCCCTGAACCTGGAGCAGAAACACGTCGTAGCTGTCGAAATGCGGGCCCACGCCACCGGCATCCGTGGCGTAACTCACCATCAAATCGTCAACCCGCGCTTGCGGCACAAAGTCGAAACGCTGCAGGAGCTGATGGGCTGCTTTGACATGCAGGTCCAGCCCTTGAATCAGCAAGGTCCAGCCCGGCCGCGACAGCGGCGGCAGCGCCCTGCGTGAGAACGGGCCGCGGCGGAACTTCCATTGGCCGCCCTGCTGCGCCACCACCAGGCGCGACTCAATGTCATCCTGGGCGGCCAGAGCGAACAGCTCGGCCCGTTGGAGCAACGGGCCAAGCCCGGGCACGGCGCCGCGAACCACCAGCGGCTTTCTCTGCCAGTGGCGGCTCATGAACTGCTGGGGGGATAGACCGCCCAGCAGCGGGTTGGCTTGCGAGATGCTCATGGCGTTGGTGCCACAATTGTCGTATGGAAATCTCACAACAATGCGTCGTCGCGCTGACATGGACGCTTAAGGACACCTTGGGCGAGGTGCTGGATGAATTGAAAGAGCCCGTCGAATTTCTAGTCGGCGGTGACGACCTGCTCCCCAAAATCGATGAAGCGCTGCAAGGCCACGAAGCCGGCGCAACGATCGACCTCCATCTCGAACCAGAGGA
>JBKJTX010000023.1:0-3062 GCA_046590315.1 Ramlibacter sp.
CGCTGGCGCTGGCTGCCGCGGATCACGTCATGCCGAGCCTTCTCGACAAGGTGCCCGACGGCACGGTTTTCGGCGCCCGTGGCGCCTATGGCGTGCTGTCCGCCAAGAGTCCGCTGAACGACTGGTTCCAGTCTTCCTACGCGACGGCGTACAGCGTGGCGCCAGTACAGGCCAGCTATCGGATGGCTCAGGCGCTCATGGGCGTCAAACTGGCAGTGGAACGCGCCATGGCTGCCAATGGTGGCAAGAAGCCAAATTCGGAGCAGATTGCCGACGCGTTGCGTGGCTCGACCTGGGAAAGCCCCGGAGGTCAGATCCGCATGGTGCTCGGAAATGGCCAGCAGGCAATTCAGGGCACCGCGATCGGCCGCACCAAATTCGACGCCGCGGCCAAACGCATCGTGGCAACCGACATCCAGGTGTTTCGTGCAGAGTGTGTGAACCCGCCAGTCGGCGTGAAGAGCCTCGACTGGATCAAGGGCGGCATGGCGGGCGCGCGTTGCGACTGACGCTCCGCCGCTGCCGGTAGCTCACCATGGTCTTTACGATTCTCATGGATGCGGTCACGTACGCGTCCTGGTTGTTTGTGGTCTCGCTAGGCCTGACCTTGGTGTTCGGCGTCCTCAAGATCCTCAACATCGCCCACGGCAGCGTCTACGCGCTGGGCGCGTACGCCGCCGCAACGGCAGTGGCGCTTGCGGCATCCATGAAGCTACCGGGCGGCTTCTCGCTGGTTGCGATGCTGCTGGCCGCAGCAGCCGTGGCAGCCGTGGTCGGCCCGCTGCTCGAAAAGATGCTGTTGGCCCGCTTCTACGGCCGCGACGAAGTCCTGCTGTTGCTGGTGACCTATGCGCTGTTCCTCATTCTGGAAGACGTGACCAAACTGGTTTGGGGCGTCAACCCGTACTTCGTCGCCGAACCATTGCGACTGTTTGGCAACTTCGCCATCGGTCCTATCCGATTGGCAGGCTACGACCTGATTCTGGTCGCGCTCGCGGTCGTGTGCGGCAGCGCCACCTGGCTCGTTCTGCACCGCACGACGGTGGGCAAGATCGTGCTGGCCGTCATTCACAACCCGGAGATCAGTGCTTCGATGGGAGTGAATGTGCGCCGGGTTTATTCCGGCGCGTTCACCGCCGGCATGTTCCTGGCCGCCCTGGGGGGCGCGTTCACGGCGCCACTGGTCTCGGTGCAGCCCGGCCTGAGCGTCAGCGTGATTGTGGTCAGCTTCGCCGTGGTCATCATCGGTGGGCTGGGCAGCATTCCTGGCGCCGCGATCGGCGCCCTGATCGTCGGGCTGGCGCGCGCCTTTTCGGTTCACCTGATGCCCGCCATGGAGCTGTTCAGCATCTACCTGGTGATGGCGGGCGTGCTGATTTTTCGTCCTGAAGGACTGTTCCAGACCGTGAAGTCGAGATTGATCTGAAATGGGATCCTTCCTTCGCTTCGCTTCCACCAGCACAGCCTGGGCCCTGGCCACCGTACTGTTGCTGGTCGCAGGGCTGGTAGCGCCGAACTGGCTCTTGTTTCTGTTCACCATGGCCCTGTCACATGGGTTGGCCGTGCTCGGCGTCGTGCTGCTCACGCGCGGCGGCGGTGCCACCTTTGGCCAAGGAATGTTCTTTGCCCTTGGCGCCTACGCAGCGGCGTTGATGCCGCAGGCGCTGGGGATTACCGATGGGTTCCTGCGAATCGTGGCCGGCATGCTGCTGGCCGGGTTAACCGCTCTGGTATTCGCGCCGCTGCTGGCACGCTACCGCGGCATCTTCTTCGCGATGCTGACGCTGGCACTGTCGATGGTGCTGTTCGGACTGCTGTCCAAGTCGGACGCGCTTGGCGGTTCCGATGGAATCCGGGTTGCTCGCGCCACGTTCGCGACGATGGCGTTGCCAGCCGACAGGACGGACTACGCGATGTTCGCGCTGGCAATGGTGCTGAGCAGCCTCGCGGGCTGGCTGGTGTCTGTCCAGTGGCGCTCCGCTTCCGGGCTCATCGCCCAAGCGGTCCGGGCCAATGGGTTGCGGGTGGAATACCTGGGGGCGTCCGCGCGCTTCTCGCTCGCCCAAAGCTTCGTGCTCAGCGCTTTGCTGGCGGGAGTCGGCGGCGCAATCACGGCATTGGCACTCGGTCACGTCGAACCCGACATGACCAACTGGACAACTTCCGGCGAGTTCGTGTTCGTGGCGGTCCTGGCCGGATACACCAGCGTCCCTGCAGTCTTCCTCTCCTCCATCCTGCTGGAAGTGGTCCGGTCGTTCTCCAACCTCTACTTCCCCAACACCTGGCAGCTCGCGTTGGGTTGTTTCCTGCTGATCGTGATCGTGGTTCGGCCCGACGGCCTCGGCTCGCTCTGGTCGGCCAGACGCCGGCATCAGGTCGGTGGGGAGCCGGCGCAGGAGCCCGCGGACGTGGCTGGCGCCGCGCGCGGTATCCAGGAAACGCCAGCGACGAAGGGAATCCATTGACGCCCGCTACCCAGGCATCGACGCGCCCATTGCTGGCAGTACGCAAACTCGTCAAGCGCTTCGGCGCGGTCGTGGCAGCCGAAGACATCACGATCGAAGTGCCGACCGGCCAGCGGCTCTCCGTCATCGGCAGCAACGGCGCCGGCAAGACGACATTCGTCAACATGGTCACAGGCTATCTGCGGCCGGATGAAGGCGCGATCCTGCTTGACGGCAAGGACATCACGCACAGCGACCACCGCCAAATTTCCCGGCTGGGCATCTGCCGCTCCTTCCAGATCCCTCAGCTGTTCCTGGACCTCAGCTTGCGCGAAAACCTTCTCGTGGCCGTGGCCTCCACGGCACCGCGCCCCTCGCTGTTTCGGCGAGCCGACCATGGCGACGGAATCCAGCGCGCGGACGAACTGATGCTGCGCTTTGGCCTGCAGGACGATGCGCATCGGCCGGTGCGAGAACTGGCAGGCGGCGTGCGGAAGCTGGTAGACATCGCCATGGCGCTCGGCCGCCAACCTCGACTGCTGCTGCTGGACGAGCCGACTTCCGGCGTCAGCGTCGACGAAAAATTCCAGACCATGGAGCGCGTAATGGACGCCCTGC
>JBKJTX010000159.1:0-5043 GCA_046590315.1 Ramlibacter sp.
GTGCTGCGCGTGTTCGGCAAAGGCAACAAGGAACGGCTGGTCCCCTTCGGCGAGGTTGCAAGCGACTGGATCGCGCGATATTTGGCGCAAGCGCGCCCGGCGATCTTGCAAGGGCAGCAGACCGAGGACCTGTTTGTAACCGCGCGCGGCCAGGGCATGACCCGCGCCATGTTCTGGGTGATCGTCAAGAAGCATGCGCATGCCGCAGGCATTGCCGCGCCTATGTCGCCGCACACGCTGCGCCACGCGTTTGCCACGCATCTCCTCAATCACGGCGCCGACTTGCGTGCCGTACAGATGCTACTGGGCCACGCCGATATTTCGACCACCACGATCTACACCCACGTGGCCCGTGAGCGATTGAAGCAGTTGCATGCGCAGCATCATCCTCGCGGCTAACCGTTCGACTCGTCGAGATTGTTCAGCAATTGGTTGCGCCGGTACTGGTACCAGTCGCGCAGGCACTCGCGGTCGCCGCGGCAGCTGCTTTCGCGTTTGCGCCACTCCGCATCGTTGTGCCGGTTGAAGGCGGCCTTGTCTTGCGCGGCGGATTTGGCGCGGAAGTGCAGCCGGCCCAACTCTCGGTCAAGTTGCGACAGTTCCGGATCGGCACAGATCGCCCGTTCCGACGCCGACTGCGCCCGGGCACAGTCGAAACTAGGACGGGGCCGGGCGGAGGCACCCATCTCCTGCGTCGGCGCTCGACGCGCCTCGGCGGGTTCGGGTGGGAGAGCTTTCTGGACCGCGGGAGCGGCATTTGGCGCGCGGGCTCCAGGCGCCGCCGGCGGCGGGCTCACAGTTGCGACTTGCGTCGTCTGCTTGGCCCCGGGCGCTTGCTCCACGCGCGCCAGATTCTGCTGGACCCGCGCCAAGCCCTCGGCGGCGAAGCGCGACTTCTCGTGCGCATCACCGTGCTTCGCGCGAAAGACGTCCAAGCTGTCGGCGTAGAGCAGGTCCGCGCGCTTGAGCAGCTCGGCGCGGCTGCCAGGCGGCACCGTTCCGGCGTTGAGCACGAGGTTGGCGTAGTGCCGGCCCAGCTGATAACGCGCCTCGGCGGCGTCGAGTGATGCGGGGCCGCGGAAGCGGTCGGCCACGCGGCACGACATGATGAAAGCGACTTCCGCGTCGCGCTGCCGTCCCGCGGCAGCGGCTTCCTTGCCGATGATGATGAAGGCAGTGATGTCGCTGGCTTTGTTGCGCGTGAGATCGGGTTCCGGCTCGAACTGGCCATCCTTGTCGCCGGCCGAAGCTGCGATGGCACGCGCGGGGCAAGGCGTGGCGGCCTGTCTGGACACGGCTGCTGACTGAACGGCCGAGGCGTCAGTAGCGAGCTCTTCGGTTGCCGGAGTAGTGCGTGGTCCCAGCGCGACCCACGCGGTTGCCGCCACCCCCAACAGCAGGCCCGAAGCGAAGATCGCGCCTTGGCGCCAGTTAATACCCATGGGACGACGTTAAGCCGCGCCGCCTGGCGCAGCCCCCGGCAGCAGCTCGCATGCGGGAAAAACCGTGGCAAGCGCGAACTATTCATCGCCTAACAAAGCGATGTCGATGTCTGCGGATCCATAATTGGCTCATCAATTGCGCGGAGTGCAGTGGTAAACCAGTCCGGTCCTGTTTGCGCTCAGCGGATAGGGACTGACATCGAGGCTTCAGAGGCCGCGGGCGCGCGCTGCCTACAATCCAAGCTTTCAACCAAGAGCAGCCATGGCGATATACGAACTCGACGGCAAGGCACCCCAACTGGGCGATGGCGCCTGGGTCGCCGACAGTGCGCAGGTGGTCGGCGCGGTGGAGATGGGGCCGAACGCAAGCGTGTGGTTCGGAGCGGTGGTGCGCGGCGACACGGAGACCATCCGCATCGGCCCCAACAGCAACGTCCAGGACCTCGCGGTGTTGCACGCCGACATCGGCATGCCGCTCACCATCGGCGCCAATGTCACCGTCGGCCACCAGGTGATGCTGCACGGCTGCACAGTGGGCGACGGCTCTCTGATCGGCATCCAGGCCGTCGTGCTCAATGGCGCCAGAATCGGGCGCAACTGCATCGTGGGCGCCGGCAGCGTGGTGACTGAAGGCAAGGAGTTCCCCGATAACTCGCTCATCATCGGGAGCCCGGCCAAGGTCGTGCGCACGCTGGATGACGCGGCGGCCGCCAGGCTGGCACAAAGCGCCGAGCACTACGTCGGCAACGCGCGGCGCTATGAGCGCGGTTTGAAGAAGATCGCCTGAAGGACGAGTCTTGAGCGAGTTGCACAAGTTCCTGTTTGACGGGCTGCCGGTGCGCGGCTGCATCGTACGGCTCACCGACGCATGGGCGGAAATCCTCGCGCGCCGCCACGCGAACACATCGACCGGGGATTGGCCCCCGCCCGTGACCGAGCTGCTGGGTGAGATGGCCGCCGCCGGCGTACTAATGCAGTCAAACATCAAGTTCAATGGTGCGTTGGTGCTGCAGATCTTCGGCGACGGGCCGGTAAAGATCGCGGTAGCGGAGGTGCAGCCCGACCTTGGCCTGAGAGCGACGGCAAAAGTGGTGGGCAGCGTCGACCTCAACGCCCGCCTGCCTGACCTGGTGAACGTTGGCAACAAGGGGCGATGCGTGGTCACGCTCGACCCCAAGGAAAAATTTCCGGGCCAGCAACCGTACCAGGGTGTCGTGCCTTTGCACGGCGACCGTGGTGAAAAGATTCAAAAGCTGAGCGAAGTGCTGGAGCACTACATGCTGCAGTCCGAGCAGCTCGATACCACGCTGGTGCTGGCGGCGGACGGCCAAGTGGCGGCGGGGCTGTTGATTCAGCGCCTTCCGGTAGCGGGCGAGGGCAACCTTGCGGGCAGCATGGTGTCCAAGGAGAACGAGGACGAGATCGGCGTGAACGAGGATTACAACCGCATCTCGATCCTGGCCGCCACCCTGAAGCGCGAGGAGCTCCTGGAGCTCGACGTGGACACCGTGCTGCAGCGCCTGTTTTGGGAAGAGCGGGTGTTGCGTTTCGAGCCTCAGACCCCGCGCTTCGCCTGCACCTGCAGCCGAGACCGCGTCAGCCAGATGATTCGCGGGCTCGGTCGCGAGGAAGCCGACAGCATTCTGGTCGAGCGAGGGGAGATTGAAGTGGGATGCGATTTTTGCGGGCAACAGTACCGCTTCGACCCGGTGGATGCGGCGCAGATCTTCAGGTCACCGGGCGATCAACCGCCGGTCAGCCCCGCAGTCCAGTAATTCGCTCACTTGGAGATGTGGACGAGAATTTCGTTGGGCTTGACCATGCCCAACTCGGAGCGCGCCTTTTCCTCGACGATCTCCAAGCCCTCCTTCAGGTCGCGCACTTCCGACGCCAGCCGCTCGTTGGCCAGCTGGGCCTGTACGTTGGCGGATTTCTGCGTTTCCAGCTTCTTCTGCATGGATGCGACGTTGCCGACGCTGCCCCGTCCGACCCACAGCTGCGCATGAACGATGAGGAGCAGCGCGATGAGGAGGGTGGGGATGAGCCAGTTGCGCACGGGGTCAGGCCAGAGGCGCAGCCGCTAGCGTGGGGGCCAGCATTTTTTATCGCAGGTTGTAGAACGCCGCGCGTCCGGGGTACGAAGCCACGTCGCCCAGGTCTTCTTCGATGCGCAGCAGCTGGTTGTACTTGGCCATCCGGTCCGAGCGCGAGAGCGAGCCGGTCTTGATTTGACCGGCGTTGGTGCCCACGGCGATGTCGGCGATCGTGCTGTCTTCCGTTTCGCCGGAGCGGTGCGAGATCACGGCGGTGTAGCCCGCGCGCTTGGCCATCTCGATCGCAGCGAAGGTTTCGCTGAGCGTGCCGATCTGATTGATCTTGATGAGAATGGAGTTGGCAATCTTCCTGTCAATGCCTTCCTTCAGAATCCTGGTGTTAGTGACGAAGAGATCATCGCCCACCAGTTGCACCCGGTTGCCCAGCTTTTCGGTCAGGATCTTCCACCCGTCCCAGTCGCTCTCGCCCATGCCGTCTTCGATGCTGATGATCGGGTACTTGTCGACCCAGCTGGACAGGATGTTTGTCCATTCGCTTGAGTCGAGCGTGAGGCCCTCGGCCTCGACGTGGTATTTGCCATCCTTGTAGAACTCGCTGGCGGCGCAATCCAGGCCGAGCGCGATCTGCTCGCCCGGGCGATAGCCGGCGCGCTCGATCGCTTCGAGGATCATGCCGATGGCCGCTTCGTGGTTGGCGACGTTCGGCGCGAAACCGCCTTCGTCGCCCACGGCCACGCTCATCCCCTTGTCGTGGATGATTTTCTTCAAGGCGTGAAACACCTCGGCGCCATAGCGCACGGCTTCACGAAAGCTGGGCGCGCCCACGGGGATGATCATCAGCTCTTGCAAGTCGAGGTTGTTGTTGGCGTGCGCGCCGCCGTTCACTACGTTCATCATCGGAACGGGCAACTGCATGCCGCCCATGCCGCCGAAGTAGCGGTACAGCGGCAGGCCGGACTCCTCGGCGGCCGCACGGGCCACCGCCATGGAGACGGCGAGCGTCGCGTTGGCGCCCAGGCGAGCCTTGTTGTCGGTGCCATCCAGGTCGATCAGCGTCTTGTCGAGGAAGGCCTGCTCAGAGGCGTCGAGGCCGAGCACGGACTCGGAAATCTCGGTGTTGATGTGCTCCACCGCCTTGAGCACGCCCTTGCCGCCATAGCGACCCTTGTCGCCGTCGCGCAGCTCGATCGCTTCACGCGAGCCGGTGGACGCGCCGGAAGGCACGGCCGCGCGGCCCATGGTCCCGGACTCCAACAGCACGTCGCATTCGACGGTGGGGTTGCCGCGGGAGTCCAGGATTTCGCGGCCGACGATGTCAACGATTGCGCTCATGGGATTTTCTCTTCTCGAAGTTTTACATTCTGTCAAAACCCTCCCCTCGAGGGGAGGGCTGGGGAGGGTTGGGCGTCAGCCCGCCCCTTCGACCAGCACCATGCGCATGTGCGCCGCGCCTTCGCGCGACTTGCGGGCGGCGAGGTATTCGGCGGAGTCGTAGAAGGCACGAGCGGCGTCGGCCGAAGGAAACTTGAGCATGATCACCCGGCTGG
>JBKJTX010000237.1:0-6977 GCA_046590315.1 Ramlibacter sp.
GGCGCCGCACGATCGCCCGGTCGGTACCTGCCGGGGCCCCGATCCCCTAAGGTGTGTTCTGACCCGCGTTCGGGTAACCCAACTCCTTGACGGTGGGCACATCGGGCCAGCGTTTGCTGCGATGCGCGCTGAAGATGGCGAGCAGTCGCAGGCGGCCGGTTTCCACATAAGGAGCAAAGCCGGTGGAGTTGACGCCGGCCATCAATGTCTGCCCGGCCACTGCGAGCATCTGGTCGGCCGTTCCCTTGTAAGGCACATGCACATACGTCGCGCCTTCGCCGGCCATCATCTCCTCCATGGCCAGGTGCGCCGTCGTGCCCACTCCGGTCGACCCGACGGTGAGCCGGCCCGGATTGGCGCGCGCCCAATGCATCATGTCGCCAAGCGTCTTGAACGGACTGGCCGTCGGCACCACCACCCCGAAAGTGACGCCGGATATCTGCAGGATCGGCACGATGTCGCGCAGCGGATCCCAGCTGACCTTCTGCTGCAACGCAAACCGGTACAGCGTGATTGGCAACTGGCCGATCGTGTAACCATCCGGCGCGGCGGCACGCAATGCGGTGGCGACCAGCGTACCCGCAGCGCCCGGCCTGTTCTCCACGATGACGGGCTGGCCCAGCTGGCGCGCTGCCAACTCACCCAGGATTCGCATGGAAATGTCGGTGGCGCCGCCGGCCGGCCAAGGCACGACCAGCGTGACGGGCCGGCTCGGGTAACGCGCTGCGGCTTCGGGCGCCCCCAGGGCGCTGCCGCCGAGTCCGCATGCGACCAGGCCGAGCGCCAGCCGCCTTCGCGGCAAGTCGCAGCCACCGCTGCCAGTGCCAGGGTGGGGAAGGTCGGATGAAGGCATTTGCGGCGAGCATAAGCCACAAAGCGCGGGTCGCCTACGTCGCAAGCGCCCCGATAATGACTTTGCGGCTGCGTGGCTTCGATGCGAAAATGGAAAGAGTCAAGGGATAGTTCGAGATGAAATACCTGATGTGGCCGCTCAAGGCGGCCATTTTTTTTGCCCTGTTGGTGTTCGCGCTCCGAAACCAGCATTCCGTCGACGTCCGTTTTTTCTTCGGCACGCTCTGGCGCGCTCCGTTGGTGTTGGTGGTGCTGGCGGCGTTTGCGCTCGGCCTCGCGGTCGGCGCGCTTGGCATGGTGCCGCGCTGGTGGAAGCAGCGCACCACGGCGCGACGAGCGCATCACAACAGCGTTGCACGGCCCGACGCCGCCGAAGCCGCCAACACGGCCCAACATGGACTTTGACCTCAGCTGGGTTCTTTGGGGGTTGCCGATCGCGTTCGTGCTGGGCTGGCTGGCGTCGCGCCTGGACCTGCGGCAGCTGCGCATCGAAAACCGACAAGCGCCCAAGGCGTACTTCAAGGGCCTGAATTTTCTGCTCAACGAGCAGCAGGATCAAGCCATCGACGCCTTCATCGAAGCGGTGCAGAACGACCCCGACACTTCCGAGCTGCACTTCGCATTGGGCAATCTGTTTCGCCGGCGCGGCGAATACGAACGGGCCGTGCGGGTGCACGAGCACCTGCTTTCGCGCGCCGATCTGAGTCGCGCAGAGCGGCACCGGGCCCAACACGCGTTGGCGCTCGACTTTCTCAAAGCGGGCCTGCTTGATCGGGCAGAAGAAGCTTTGCGCAAGCTCGCAGGCACGGCCCACGAGGGCCAGGCTCTGCTGGCGCTGCTTGCTATCTACGAACGCACCCGTGACTGGCCGCAAGCCAGCGAGATTGCCAGGAAGCTCGAAGCCTCCGGCCAGGGAAATTTCAGCGGGCGCTTGGCGCACTACCTTTGCGAGCAAGCTGGAAATGCGCCGCCTGAGCAAGCCGTTGAACTCCTGCGGCAAGCGATGAAAGTCGCGCCCGGCGCGGCCCGACCCGGCCTCGACCTCGCCGGGTGTCAACGCCGGGCCGGCAATTCTGCCGCTGCATTCGAGACCTTGGCGCAGCTGGCTCACTCAGCGCCCAGCGCTATCCCACTGGCCGCCAAGCCACTGACCGAAGCGGCGCTCGCGGTGGCCAGGCAACCGGAGGCGTTGGAGATCCTGCGCACGAGCTATGAACTCTCGCCCTCCCTTGATGTCCTCGAGGGAATGGTCGCGCTCGAGTCTGACGCAGCGACGGCGCGCGACTTGTACGTGAAGCACCTCGAGCGGGAACCTTCGCTGGTGGCCGCCTCCAAATGGCTCGCCGGCGAAAAACTGGAGCACGAGCAATTTCACCCGTTTGTGCAAGGCGCCCTTGACCACGCGGTCAAGCCACTCACGCGCTATCGTTGCGCAGCCTGCGGTTTCGAGGCCAAGCAGCACTTCTGGCACTGCCCGGGTTGCCAGGCCTGGGACAGCTACCCGGCCCGCCGAGTCGAAGAGCTATGACGATGACGAACCCATCCAAACTTCAGCTTGCCAAAGCGCGCGTGCTCGTCGTTGGCGACGCCATGCTTGACCGGTACTGGTACGGGGCCGTCGACCGCATCTCGCCTGAGGCGCCGGTGCCTGTCGTGAAGGTCAACCGCGAAGAGGAGCGCATCGGCGCGGCGGCAAACGTCGCGTACAACGTCGTGACCTTGGGCGCGCAGGCCAGCTTCCTCGGCGTGGTAGGTGACGACGAGGCCGGCCACCGCCTGGAGGCCCTGCTGCGCGAGACCGGTATTGCCACGCACCTCAAACGCGACTCTGGCCTCAAGACGACGGTCAAGCTGCGCGTGATCGGGCGGCACCAGCAATTGCTGCGCATGGACTTCGAAAACGAACCCGACCATGAAGCTCTGGCACTGCAGAATAAAACCTTCTCGCAGCTCGCGCCCCAACACGACGCGGTGCTGTTCTCCGACTACGGCAAGGGCGGCCTGGCGCACATCCCGACGATGATCGCGGCGGCACGCGCCGGCGGCAATGCCGTCTTGATCGATCCCAAGGGCTCGGACTACGGACGCTACAGCGGCGCGACCGTGATCACACCGAATCGCGCTGAATTGCAGCAGGTGGTGGGCAGCTGGAGGGATGCAACCGAACTTCGCACGAAGGCGCAAACGCTGCGAGAAGCGCTCCAGCTGGACGCCCTCCTCGTCACGCTGGGCGAGGACGGCATGACGCTTTTCGACGCCCGAGGTGAGACCCACGCCGAGGCGCAGGCGCGCGAAGTGTTCGACGTCACCGGCGCCGGCGACACCGTCATCGCCACGCTGGCCGCACTCGTGGCAGCCGGCTTGCCCCTGCGAGACGCGATGCCCCTTGCCAACAAAGCCGGCGGCATTGTGGTGGGCAAGTTCGGTACCGCCACCGTCTCGTACGAGGAACTTTTCTCATGACAAAAATGGTGGTCACCGGCGCTGCCGGTTTCATTGGCAGCAACATCATCAAGGGTCTGAATGCCCGCGGCATCGTCGACATCATCGCTGTCGACGATCTGACGCAGGGCGACAAGTTCACAAACATCGCCGACCTGAAGATCGCCGACTACGTGGACCTGGACTTGTTCTACGACCTCTTCGCCGAAGGTTTTTTCGGCAAAGTCGAGGCCGTGTTCCACGAAGGCGCGTGCAGCGACACGATGGAGACGGGCGGCAAGTACATGATGGACAACAACTACACGCTGTCGTGTGGCCTGTTCAACGCCTGCCAGGAGCGCGGCACACGCTTGCTCTACGCTTCGTCGGCCGCAACCTACGGGGGCTCGGACACCTTTCGCGAAACCCCGGAATTCGAGCGGCCGCTCAACGTCTACGGCTACTCCAAGCTGCTGTTCGACCAACGCATGCGCCGCGAATGCGGCACGGACTTCAAGAAGACCAAACGGCAGGTGGCGGGCTTTCGCTACTTCAACGTCTACGGCCCGCGCGAACAGCACAAGGGCCGGATGGCGAGCGTCGCCTTCCATCAATTCAACCAGTTCCTGGCTGAAGGAAAGGTGAAGCTCTTCGGCGAGTACGGCGGCTACGGCCCCGGCGAGCAAAAGCGCGACTTTGTCTTCGTCGATGACGTGGTGGCAGTGAACCTCTGGTTCCTGGACCATCCGGAGAAGTCCGGGATCTTCAACCTCGGCACAGGTCGCGCACAGCCCTTCAACGATGTCGCGCGCGCGGTTGTGAAGGCCCTGCGCCCGGACGCGCAGCCCGAAGCCCACATCGACTACATTCCTTTCCCACAAGCTCTGCGGGGCAAGTACCAGTGCTACACCCAGGCCGACCTGGGCGCACTGCGGGCGGCCGGCTGCGACCACGAGTTCGCGGACGTTGCGCGCGGCGTGGCCCAGTACATGGCCGAACTTTCCGCGTAGCGCGGTCAACCTCCGGCGTCTCCCGCCCGTTAGAAGGCCCAGGCGCGGTTCGCGCCGCCTCAACCCCAAGGAGCGCATTTCATGCTGAAGAAAATATTGGCCATTCTGGTCATGCTGTATGCGTCGATGGCCTTCGCCGCCGTGGACGTGAACAAGGCGACCGCAGCCGAACTCGATTCGATCAAGGGCATCGGCCCTGGCATCTCCACCAAAATCCTGGACGAGCGCAAAAAGGGCTCTTTCAAGGACTGGCAAGACCTGATCGACCGCGTCAAGGGCGTCGGCGAGGGCAATGCTGCCAAGTTCTCGGCCGACGGCTTGACGGTCAACGGCTCCGGTTTCAAGGGCGCTGCCGCGCCTGCCGCCAAGACGACGGCAAAGGAAGAAAAGAAAGACACCAAGGCAGACGCCAAAGCCGAAGCCAAGGCGAAGAAAGAAGTCGACAAGAAGGCAAAAGCTGAGGCAAAGGCTGAGGCGAAAAAGGCCAAAGCTGAGGTTGCCATGCCAAGCGCCAGTGCTGCCAAGCCGGCCGCCAGCGCCGCTAAACCGGCTGCTAGCGCTGCCAAGCCAGTAGCGAGTGCTGCCAAGCCGGTTGCCAGTGCTGTCAAGCCAGCTGCGAGTGCTGCCAAGCCAGCTGCGAGCGCGCCCAAGAAGTAAAGCCTGCCCTGGCGCATCCGAAACCCGCTTCGGCGGGTTTTTTGTTGCGGGTTAGACCAACGCGATCAAGTCAGTCGTGCCTGGATCGATATCCGACTGCGCAAGCAAGGTCGTCACCTGACCCCGGTGGTGCGTCTGGTGATTGAAAAAATGCGTGAGCCCTTGCCAGGCCGGATGCTCGCGCTGAACGCCCTTTGTGTTGCTGTACCGCATGAGGCGCATCGGAAAGTCGGCGGGCATGTCCGCAATCCACTGCTCGATCACGGCATCGAGTTCGTCGCGGCGAGATCTCAACTCCTCCCAATCCTCGTACAGCAGCGTGGCGTGCGCAGCGGCCTCGGGCAGCGCCAGAGCGTCACCGCCCAGCGAGGGAAACGCCACTCCCTGCTCGGCGAAGCGAGGTAGCCAAAGCCGATCACCCCAAACGATGTGATTCAAAGTTGCGTGGATCGAGCCGAAGAAAGCGCCCCGCTCGCGTTTGCGCTCTTCGTCGGTGAGCTGGGTACAAGCGGCGTACAGGCGCTGGTTGAACCAGCGGTTGTACCGGGCGAGATAGCGGTAGTTGGCGACAAATCCGGCGTTGTCCATGGCGCTTATTGTCGGCGCTCATTGTCGGCACTTCAGCTGGCGCACGCGCCGGCCTCGCGCATCATCCAGCGTCGCACCGCCTGCACAGAGGCTGCGGTCGCCAGAGCAGCAGCAAGCGCAAGCACGAAGGCGGACCCCTTGCCGAACTCGGCCAAGGCCCAATAGATCACCACGAAGAACGCCGCGAACCCGTGCAGCCCCTGCATAAAACCAGTCATCAGCGCGCGGGTAGCTGCCGCGCCATAACGCGGCAGAGTGAAGCACGGCAGCACCGTCCCGGTGATCGGCACGGCCAACAGCAATCCGCTCACGGCGTCGGGCAGCACGCCGGCACCGAGGATGATCGCTGCCGCCATGGCCACCGCGACGGCGATGCGCAGCACGAGTTCGGCACCGGGCACGGCAACTGGCACAGCGGCACCGCCGCGATGCCCAGCCAACCACAATCCGATCGCAGGCGCTGCGATGGCCAGCAAGCAAGCCCACACGGGCGCAAGCCGCAGAAGGATGAGTGCAGCCGCACAAGCGAGGTAGGCCGTCAGCGCTAAAGACACGCATGCCGGCCAACGCCAGCGTGCGGCGCCAGAGCCAAAGCTCACGATGTGCACGATCGCGGCCGGCAAGCAAACCAGCGTTGCCAAGGCAATGCCCCTTACTTGCTCGGCGCTGTGGTCGACAAGTAGCACGGCAACGATGGGCGCGGCGATCATTGGCATGCCGGCCACGACGCCGCCAACGCGATGGCCGAAACGGCGAGCAGCCTGCGTGGACAACCACACGGACAGCCCCACCAATGCCAGTTTTAGGGCCAGCATCGAATCAGTTTCGCGACCCTGGCACTACGCGCCGTAGCCGCCGCCGCCGGGCGTATGGATTTCGAAAATGTCGCCCGGCTTCATTTCGGTTTGCCCGATGTGACCGAGCTCTTCGACGGCCCCGTTGCTCCGCACCACGCGGTTGATGCCCACCTCCCCGGGATGTCCGTCCGCCATGCCGAACGCGCCGTGCTTTCGTCCGTTCGAAAGGATGCTCGCCGTCATCTCTTCGAGGAAGCGCACGCGACGCACCCCGCCGTTACCGCCTTTCCAGCGGCCCGCGCCCCCTGAGCCTTGGCGAATCCGGTAGCTCTCCAGCCGAACCGGGAAGCGGAACTCCAGCACTTCCGGATCGGTCAGGCGCGAGTTGGTCATGTGGGTCTGGACCACGCTGGTGCCGTCAAAGCCGTCGCCGGCGCCGCTGCCACCGGAGATGGTCTCGTAGTACTGGTGCCGTTCGTTGCCAAACGTGAAGTTGTTCATGGTGCACTGGCTCGCGGCCATCACGCCGAGCGCACCATAGAGCGCGTTGGTGATGCAGGTCGACGTCTCCACGTTGCCCGCCACCACCGACGCCGGCGGGTTCGGGTTAAGCATGGAGCCGGCCGGGATGATCACCTTCAACGGCTTCAGG
>JBKJTX010000259.1:0-3453 GCA_046590315.1 Ramlibacter sp.
CGCGCCGATCGGTGCGGCCGCGGGGGGCCAGGTCAGCGCCAGCCGCAAGAAGTTTCGCGGCACGCTGGAGCGTGCCCAAGCCGGTGGCTGGCAGATTGTCTGGAGCGACGCGCCGCCTGTGAAGCCGGGCCAGAAGGTGAGCAAGAAAAAAGAGCCTGCGCCGTTGCAGGCACTGGGTTTTACGCTGGACGAGCTGCGGGAAGCGCGGCTCGCGGCAGTAGTTGATTTCAAAGGGCGAAGGCCCAGTCAGTAGGAGAGTCGTGAAATGAATCGCGAATTGTTGATGTTGGTGGAAGCGATCTCGCGCGAGAAGAACGTCGAGCGCGACGTTGTGTTCGGCGCAGTCGAGGCCGCCCTCGCGCAAGCTACCAAGAAGCTCTATCAGGGCGAGGTGGACATCCGCGTCGCCGTGGACCGCGACAGCGGCGACTACGACACGTTCCGCCGTTGGCTGGTCGTGCCCGATGAGGCCGGCCTGCAAAACCCGGAAGCCGAAGAACTCCTGATGGACGCGAAGGACCGCATCGCCGACGTCGAGGAAGGCGATTTCATCGAGGAGCCGGTGGACTCGGTGCCGATCGGCCGAATCGGCGCGATGGCTGCCAAGCAGGTGATCCTGCAGAAAATCCGCGACGCCGAACGCGAGATGCTGCTGAACGACTTCATGTCGCGCGGCGACAAGATCTTCGTGGGCACCGTCAAGCGCATGGACAAGGGCGACATCATCGTTGAATCGGGCCGCGTCGAAGGGCGTCTGCGGCGCGGCGAGATGATCCCCAAGGAAAACCTGCGCAGCGGCGACCGGGTCCGCGCCATGATCATGGAAGTGGACCTGACGCTGCGCGGCGCACCGATCATCCTGTCGCGCTCGGCGCCCGAATTCATGATCGAGCTGTTCCGCCAGGAAGTGCCCGAGATCGAACAGGGTCTGCTGGAGATCAAGAGCTGCGCCCGTGACCCGGGCTCACGCGCCAAGATCGCCGTGCAGTCCCACGACAAGCGCGTGGACCCGATTGGCACCTGCGTCGGCGTGCGCGGCACCCGTGTCAACGGCGTGACCAATGAGCTTGCCGGCGAGCGCGTCGACATCGTGCTGTGGTCCGAAGATCCAGCGCAGTTCGTCATCGGCGCCCTGGCACCCGCCAACGTTTCCTCCATCGTCGTCGATGAGGAAAAGCACGCGATGGACGTGGTGGTGGACGAGGAAAATCTCGCCATTGCCATCGGCCGCGGAGGGCAGAACGTGCGGCTGGCTTCCGACCTCACGGGCTGGAAGATCAACATCATGGATGCAAACGAATCGGCGCAAAAGCAGGCCGAGGAGAGCGACTCGATCCGCAAGATCTTCATGGAAAAACTCGACGTGGACCAGGAGATCGCGGACATCCTCATCGCCGAGGGGTTTTCAAATCTGGAAGAAGTTGCCTACGTGCCGATCCAGGAGATGCTCGAGATCGAGTCGTTCGACGAGGACACCGTGAACGAATTGCGTTCACGTGCCAAGGATGCGCTTCTCACGATGGAGATCGCCCGCGAAGAAAACGCCCTTGAAGTCTCGCAGGACCTGCGCGACCTTGAAGGCTTGAATGCGCAACTCATTGCCCAGCTGGCCGAGGCCGGCGTCCATACCCGCGACGACCTGGCCGACCTGGCCGTCGATGAACTTACCGATATAACAGCCCAGTCCGCGGACGAGGCCAAGACCCTGATCATGAAGGCCCGCGAGCACTGGTTTACCACTGCCACCGCGGCCCAAGAGTGATGGAAGGCAGCAGAACACATGTCAAGTACTACCGTCGCCGAGTTTGCCGCCGAACTCAAGAAATCTCCCGATACGCTGCTTGAGCAGCTTCGCAGTGCGGGGGTGGCCAAATCGGCCTTAACCGATGCACTGTCCGAAGTCGACAAGCAGAAGCTCTTGGGCTACCTGCAGGCCAGCCACGGCAGTGCTGCGCCTGAGCGCAAGAAGATCACGCTCCTGAAGAAGTCCACCAGCGAAATCAAGCAGGCCGATTCGTCAGGCAAGGCCCGGACCATCCAGGTCGAAGTGCGCAAAAAGCGAACCTTCGTCAAGCGCGACGAGGGTGGGGACACCGCCGTCATCGAAGCCCCTGAAGCCGAAGTGCACCAGCCTTCCGATGGTGGCCATCAGCTCGACGATGCTGAACTCTCGCGCCGTGAAGAAGAGGCGCGCCGCCAAGCCGAATTGATCCGTCGGCAGGAAGATGACTTGGCCGAAAAGCGCCGCCAGCGCGAGGAAACTGAAACGCGAGAGCGCGAAGCCGAAGAACGCGCCGCGAGCTACGCCGCCACCGAAGACCAAAAGAAAACCCAAGCCTCGACCGAGAAGGCTGAGGCTACGCAGGAAGCCGTCGCCGCAGCTGCCGCGCGCACAACTGCGCAGACGGAAGCACGGGAAAAGGCCGCCGCGGAATCCAAGGCGCGCGCCGACGAAGAAGCCGCACGCGCTGCCGACTTGGGCGACCGCCGCCGCAAGGCCGAAGCCGAAGCTGCCGCCATTCGCTCGATGATGTCCACCCCCAAGAAGGTGCTCGTCGCTGCGAAGCCGCCCGAAAAGATCGTGGCCAAAGTCGACCCGGCCAAACCGGCGGCCAAAGGCACGTTGCACAAACCGGCGGTCGGCACCGGAACCGGACGCCCGGCCCCTGGCGCCGCTGCGCCTTCAGGCCCTGGTTCGGGCAAGGAAGTCAAATCGGCCAAGCTGTCGTCCAGCTGGGCCGGCGATCCCGCCAAGAAGAAGGCGATTCCGACCCGTGGCGACGCCTCGGGGGGCGTCGGCCGCAACAGCTGGCGTGGGGGCCCGCGCGGGCGCCGCGGCAATGAGCGCGACCATCGCGGCGATGAGGTGCAGAGCGCCCCGGTTGAAGCGCGCGTGATCGAAGTGCACGTGCCCGAAACCATCACGGTGGCCGAGTTGGCCCACAAGATGGCTGTGAAGGCCTCCGAAGTCATCAAGGCTTTGATGAAGATGGGCCAGATGGTCACCATCAACCAGCCGCTGGACCAGGACACGGCCATGATCGTGGTCGAGGAAATGGGCCACAAGGCCCTGACGGCCGCGTTGGACGATCCTGAAGCTTTCACCCAAGTCGATGCCGGTGCCGCCGAAGGCGAAGCCCTGCCGCGCGCGCCCGTGGTGACGGTGATGGGCCACGTCGACCACGGCAAGACTTCACTGCTGGATTACATTCGTCGTGCCAAAGTGGCGGCTGGCGAAGCCGGCGGCATCACGCAGCACATCGGCGCTTACCACGTCGAAACCCCACGCGGCATGATCTCGTTCCTGGACACCCCAGGCCACGAGGCGTTCACTGCCATGCGGGCACGCGGTGCGCAAGCCACCGACATCGTCATCCTGGTGGTGGCTGCCGACGACGGCGTGATGCCCCAGACCCGGGAAGCGATCAAGCACGCGAAGGCGGCCGGGGTTCC